>JAYVJH010000699.1:0-3407 GCA_043769455.1 Runella sp.
GGTCAATTTGAGTTTACAGAACCTATTTGGTTGTTTAATACTTCAAAACACGTTGAAAATCAGAGCGATGGCTTGATTTTTACTTTTATTCTCACTGATATTAACCCAAAAAAAGCAACAGCATTTTTTCATTTATTTATCAACAATCAATCTGGGCTTAGTCCGCTGCGGGCTTCGTTTGGGTCGTTTGAAATAATCGAAAATGTGAGTGAGCAGGGGTTTGATTATTTACTAAAAACGATTAAAAACATAGCTATCGAGCAGCAACTTACAGATATTACCATCAAGCATTACCCAAGTTGTTATGACCAAACTAAATCAAATTTCATTAAATCAAGATTACTAAAAAATGGTTTTGAATGTAATAAAACAACTATCAATCAGCATATTAGTGTATCAGGCGAGCCATTTGAGGCCAATTTGCACTATTCCGAAAAACGCCGACTTCGCAAATGTGAGCGAGCTGGTTTTGTGTTTGAAGAATGGCCAAATCCTGATGCCGAAACTGTCTATGATTTTATTGCTCAGAACCGCCAACAATTAGGTTACAGTATTACGTTTAGTTTGTCTGAATTATACAACTGGTTTACTGTTTTTCCAGAATCATACCAAATATTTTGTATCAAAGACCAAAACCACATAGCGGCTTTGACGCTGACCGTGAGGGTAGGGGAGGGCGTGTTGTATAATTTTTGCCCAGCCAATAACCTCAATTATCACACTTTTAGCCCAGCCGTTATGCTTACCAAAGGGCTATACGGTTATTGTTTTACAAACAAAATACAAATTCTTGACTTAGGTGTTTCGTTAGATTCAGACGGGTATTATAAACAATCATTGGCCAGATTTAAACAAAATTTGGGAGCAGAGATGTCAGAAAAAAATGTTTTTAAGGCATCATATAGTTAAATCAAGTTGTAGGTCGCTGTTATTTTCAAATTGTAGTCTGACCAAATTGGCGTAAATACCATCTTCTTGCGCTGCCAAGTAGTCGTGTGTGCCAGATTCTGCTATTTGGCCGTCTTTTAGCACATAGATACAGTCCACGTTACGGACGGTAGCTAATCTGTGGGCGATGATGATGGTCGTGCGGTTTTCCATCAATAAATCTAAGGCTTCTTGTACTAATTGTTCAGATTCGGCATCAAGCGAGCTGGTGGCTTCGTCCAATATTAGTATTTTGGGGTCTTTGAGTATAGCCCTTGCAATGGCCACACGTTGGCGTTGGCCGCCCGAGAGTTTTACGCCACGGTCGCCAACGATGGTTTGTAGTTTTTCGGGAAACGATTCTATAAATTGTAGTGCGTTGGCTTTGCGTGCGGCCTCTGTTACTTCGGCCTCGGTGGCGTTGGGTTTGCCGTAACTAATGTTTTCAAAAATTGTGCCACCAAATAACATTACCTCTTGTGGTACGATGGCGATATTTTGACGGAAAGCTGTGATGTCAAAGTTGCTAATAGCTTGATTATCAACTGTTATTTGGCCAGATTGTGGCTCATAAAAACGCATTAACAACTGCACAATGGTAGATTTGCCCGCACCACTGTAACCAACCAATGCTATTTTTTTGCCCGCTGGCACGTCAAACGAAATACCTTTGAGTACTGCTATATCGGCACGAGATGGATATGAGAAGGCAATATCTTGAAACGAAATATCACCTTTGACCGATAAATTGGGCAGATTTTCAGATAAACTGACTTCGGACGTTTCGCCCAAAATCTCAATTAGTCGTTCTGATGCACCGATTGTTTTCTGGATTTGTGCATAAATATCACCCAAGCCACCCACTGCCCCACCAATAAACATTGTGTACATGACAAACGTAATCAAGTCGGCGATGGACATTTCTTTGGCTTGGACCAACCCTGCACCATACCATACTACGCCCACGATGCCGCCGAAGAGTGCAAAAATAATAAAGGACACAAAACCGCCCCTGAAAGTAGCCGCCCGCAGACCGTTCATTACCACAATATCGAGTGCAGCACTGTACCGTTTAGATTCAAGTTTTTCGTTCGTAAAAGCCTTTACGACATTGATAGATTGCAAAGTTTCTTCGACAATTACGCTCGCTTGCGCCAAGGCATCTTGTGCTTTCTTAGATAAAACTCTGATATATCGCCCAAAAATCATAGCCGCCACTATCATAACAGGAAAAGTAGCAAGCATAAAAACCGTTAGCCGCCACGACGTGAGCCAGATTAGGACTGTGCCAATAATCATGGTACATATTTGTCTAAAAAATTCGGCTAATGTAAAAGAAAGTATGTCTTGCATTTGCGTAACGTCTGACGAAATACGACTGGTGAGTTCGCCAACCCGCCGCTGTTCAAAAAAGTGGATAGGTAGCGATATGATTTTGTTGTAAACCTGCCGCCGCACGTCGGCCATGGCACGCTCGCTTACTCTTGAAAATAAATAAATTCTAAAAAATGAAAAGAAGCCTTGTATCAATAAAATGGCAAACAGCCCAACAGCTACTTGATTGATACTATACTCGGCATTGCCTTCTATTGCCTTGATAATGAGACCAATAAATTTTGGAAATGCCAGCGAGGTAGCCGTAGAAAGTACCAATGCCACGCAGCCAATGATGAAATAAGCACGGTAGGGTTTGATAAAACTAAAAATACGAACGGCGTTTTTGATACCGTCTTTACTGATTTTGCGTTTGTCTTCGGGTAATATTTCGTTGCTGATTTTTTTGAATCCTTTTGCCATTTTTTGTCTTGAATTTTATTGTTTCCAATGCAAAGATACACAAAGTTAATACACCAACGACCTATAAAATTGTGGTTTGATTTATAATTTAGTCAAAAAGATAAAGAGTTAATGTTCATAATAGATTTAAAAGTGGTACAATTGGCCAATACTTTGGCATAATAATTGACAGCGGACTAAAAACTTAAATTAGGTATTCGTAAGCCTATTCAAGGACATAGTTTTACATGATTGATAAAAATAATTATCTTTAAAAAGTACTCTAAAACAAAACTGTACTACAAATCAAAAATAGCAACAACTGCCGAAAATAGTACGGTACGATTTTTGATGGTATTTAGACAAAAGTATTTAGATAATAATTTTGTCTGATACATTACCCTATATTAAACTATATTCACATGAAAATTTCTGCGATTATTCGTCAGAGTTTGCCCAATATTTGGACAAATATCTCGGCTGGTATGTTCTTTGTACCAATATTTTTTCTTTTAATTACAAATCAGATAGCCTTTGGACAAGTTTGCACCAAACCCACCGCTGGCCTCGACCAAACTTTGGCTTGTGCGAACGGCAAACTACCAACAACGTTTGACTTGGTAGATGCGGCTGTTGGTGAGCGATGGAAAATCATATCTCCCGTACCAGCAGGGTCGAGCATTAGTTTAACCTCACCCGCAGGT
>JAYVJH010000700.1:0-2072 GCA_043769455.1 Runella sp.
TGGGGAAGTTGTGCCTGTGCCATTTGAGCGTATCTGGAGTCGTATTAGTGGTAGCAACGGTTTTGCTTACGAAAAATGGTCATATACGGCTACACTCAACCAGTTACTGATAACCATCGACCCCGAAATAGCTGGCTACAACCCACCAACCGATGCCCAATTGAGATATGTATTGATACCCGGCGAGGCTACCGTTGGAGGTCGCAAAGCCGCTGTGGACTATAACAATTACGAAGCAGTTAAGGCTGCCTACAACATAGCCGATTGAGCCGAAAGTCATTAACCAACGACTTTAATCTGTAAGTGAAAAATGCGTAAATGCTAAAATGCCGAAATGATTGTATTATTTTTGCATCAAAACATTTACGCATTTTTGCATTTATATATTTTCAACATTCCATGACTGACCACAAAGACATACGCAAACTCACTACACCACAGCTCAAAGACTGGTTTACTGAAAATGGTGAATCGGGCTTCCGAGCCAAACAGGTACAGGAATGGCTCTGGAAAAAATCGGCTCGGTCGTTTGACGAAATGAGTAACCTATCGCTCAAAACTCGTGAATTGTTGCAGGCACATTTTGTGATAAACAACATTGAAACTGCCCGCCAACAAAAAAGTACAGACGGAACTGTCAAATCAGCTTTTAGGCTCTTTGATGGCCATATCGTTGAGGGCGTACTGATTCCTGCCGATGAGCGCATGACGGCCTGTGTGTCGAGCCAAGTGGGCTGTTCGCTAACTTGCAAGTTTTGCGCTACGGGCTACATGGACAGAAAGCGCAACCTCGATGCCGCCGAAATGTATGACCAAGTGGTAGCGATTGACAATCAAGCCAAAGAAAATTTTAGTACGCCACTCACCAACATTGTATATATGGGTATGGGTGAGCCTCTGCTCAACTACGCCAATGTGCTGGCTTCTATCGACAAAATTACATCGCCAGATGGTCTCGGAATGTCGCCCAAACGTATTACAGTTTCAACGGCTGGTATTGCCAAAATGATTCATAAATTGGGCGACGACGAAGTAAAGTTTAACCTTGCTCTGTCGTTACATGCTGCCAATGACGAAAAACGCAATACCATGATGCCCATCAACGAGAGCAATTCATTAGCGGCTTTGGCCGAAGCACTCAAACATTTTTATAACAAAACCCAAAACCGCATTACGTTTGAGTATATTGTTTTTAATAAAGTAAATGATACCCTCCAAGATGCCAAAGAACTGTGGGAGTTTACCAAAAAAGTACCTGCCAAAGTCAATATCATTGAGTACAACCCCATAGCCGAAGCCGACTACCGCAATGCCGAAGCCGACCGACTGGCCAAATTTGCCCAATTTCTCGACAGCCGAGGCGTAATTGTGAACGTGCGCCGTAGCCGTGGCAAAGACATTGATGCCGCTTGCGGGCAGTTGGCCAATAAAAGCTAACCGCTTATCCGCTCATTACAAGCACATTAGACATCAAAACTGCAACCCATACTATTGTTGTTGTTTGTGATATCGCTTAGTTTTAGTTTTGAATAATGGTTCTACTATGATTTCTACGGAGATGCTGCTTGAAGCCGAACCGAAGCCATCGCTTGGAGCGATGGCTTCGGTAAACCCGTATAAATCAACTAAGAACCTGAATAATTTATAGAAATAATGAACCAAAATCTTATATCAATGACAACTTTACGAAAAGGCGCAGTAATAAAAAGTGTAAAAGACATAACGATTGGCGCAACGCTCACTATATTGCTACTCAATGGCAGTTTGGCATTGCAGAGTTGTGGCAGCAATGAAGGTGAAGCATCTGACCAAGACAACCAAGAAGAAGCCTATAAAGCTCGGCCCGTAATAACGTACATTACCGAAGTAGCCAAAGGCGAATTTAAGATTACAGACGAAGTACCCGTTGATACCGACGCCGAAGCTGGGGCAGTAGTAAGATACGCAGACGGGCGTAGAGACAAACTCACGGTAGCGCAAGCGCAGCAATTAGTCAAAACTGACTCAACTACAAAACAATATTATACCAACCCCAACCAATACCACAGCCAAAACCACCACCACAGTTCGCT
>JAYVJH010000701.1:0-10877 GCA_043769455.1 Runella sp.
GGCATCGTTTAGGTATTTATTGGCCGTAGCTTTGGTACTCTCAACGGTGATTTTGTCTAATTGTGCGTTCTGATTCCATAGCTTGTATCTCTGCAAATCGTAGGTCTATACAGACCCCCGAGACCCCCGAATCAAAAAAGAGTGTCCTATCAAAAAACAATCATTCTCTATATATTAGTCCAGAACTGACTGTAGAAAACAATTCTTCGTCAGTTAAATTATAGTAAATACCGACAATACAGGATACTTTTTTTGTAGAACTGGTGTCGTAATAACCTCTTTCCTCTCTACCGTTTAAACCCAATACTAAACTCATACTGTCATTGACTCTCAGACAATAAAAATAAGGGATAGTACCAGCACTAGGGATAGTAAAACTTTTCTTTATAAATTTTTTACCTGTTTGTAATTCTAAACTACCTTTTAGAGAATCAATACCTGTCGTTGATACGTTTTTGAAATACCAAACCATACCATAAACACCCGCCTCTGAGTAAGTTTGTGCAGTTTTGCCAGAGGGAGTGAATATGCCAGATAATATATTCGGTGCGTAAGTGTCTGCTATTAGGACTGTGTCTTTATTGATATCTGAAATTCCACGAAAACCATTATATACAAGGTTATATCGTTTTACCGCATCAGTAATGGTAATCGGGAATTGAATTTTTCGACCGAAAATATCTACTTTAATGATTTTTGGCTCTACATCATCAATAAAAACTAAAAGTAGCACAAAAAGCCCTATTAAAACCGCTGCTATTTTCAATAGAATTTTGAATATTTTCATTATAAATATTAGTCATTGTTCGGATAAAGATGCGCCCATTGAAGAGCCGAACCAATAGATAATGTGAATCGTAACCCTGATAGACTACTATTCGGCAACCCATTTTGAAGAGCGTTTCTCAACTCATAGATTGCATACGCTATATTCCCCTCATTTTGGTTATAAAGAGAAAGACCTACTTGATTATTGTGCAAATCCATATCTCTTTCAGTTCCTGATGTATTTGTTTCATGTGCCACCCCAAGGCTATTGGCAGTTGAAGTACCAAATATAAACGAATTTCTAATTAGCCATGCAGCGTGTTTGGCAGCATTCGCTCTACAATTAGCACAGGTTCTAGCCTTACTACCATCTCTACCAAGTGATGTCATAATAAGAGTAGCGTCTATTGTGGCATCTTGTGCATTCATGGTGTAGAGCATCAAATTTATTTTATAAGATGCAAAAGGCCCGCTATTAGTCAATATACCTATTTCTTGTGGTGTCAAAGTCAAGCTGTACGGAGCAAATGTTCTATTATATTCGGCTTCCAAAGATTGAATAGTTCCATGCTTCCAGGCTCTAATTTTATTCAATAAGTCATCTTTAACTTTCAAAAAGTCGTCAAAATTATCAATAAACTCTAATCGTTCATCTGGAGTAAAAGTAACACCATTTTGTGCGGCTTGTGCCAAGAAATTATCAACTTTATTTTGTCTATAAGAACTACTAATAGCTTCTGAAGCTCCGCCACCTCCTGTACCACCAAAAGAAGCCATCGATACTGTAATGACCGAAGATTCTGGCGAATCAAAACTACAAGATGTTACTGTTGTTACCGTGCAATTACACCTAGTATCACTGCTAATTCTGGCGTTATTTGGTGGCCAGTATTCAACATAATACCAACTCGTACAACCAGATATTCTACCATTTTGCGTTATTCTTTCGGGTTTAAATACTCGTACTAATTTCCCATTTTCGTAATGTAATCCTTCAATAATTTTAGTCTCGTCCCAATTATAAAAAAGTAACGTTCCATCGAAGTCTTTGGTATTGTTTTTGGCTTTTTCTTTTTTTGATTTCTTTAACGAATTTTCAAAATAATCAAAATCAGCCACTATTTTCATCAACATGGTTTGTACTTTCCCTTTGCTATCTTTGTACATAATAAGTTTTTGAGGTGTCGAAAAACCATTGTCTCTGTACTGTTTTTCTTCCATCTGCTTCGCTACTTTTTCCCTATCTTCTTCTTTTGTCAAGACTCCAAAGCTTTGATTTTTTCCATCTACCATTACTGGTACAGTCACAACAGAAACTCCATTTTTTTCTGTCGATTGTTTGGCATAGGCCCACATCGGTTCTTTTTGAGGTGCAATTCTACCATTAGCTTGTTTTGATGTCTGGGTTTCAAACCATTGCTTGGCAGACTCGACAGTTAATTCTTCGGCCATAATTTCTTCAGTGCTTGCTACAGGATCGAGCAATTTAGTGTCATTGCAAGACATGGTCAACAATAATAACAAGCTGGCCAGCAAACGAAAATAGTGTAATGTTTTCATTGTTTTTATGGTTTAATTTGAGGCTGTAATCTAAGCGTTTCTATTTTTTGAGTACCTTTGATACACTTTATAAAATCTAAGTAAGACATGAAAATAGGAGATAAAATTAGAAGTTTACGGCTCATAAAAGGCTTTTCACAAGAAAACATGGCTGATTTGTTGAATATATCTTCGATTGCTTATGGTGATATTGAGAGAAACAAAACAGACGTAACTCACTCACAGTTAGAGCAAATTGCAAAAGCACTTGAAAAGAGTTTAATTGACCTATTAGGACATGGAGAACAAATAGCCAACATATTCAGTAATTGTTCAAACAACAATGTAGTTGGGACTGGCAATATTGTGTACGATGAAAAAGAATTGAGACACAAATTAGAAAAAGCCAAATCTGAAATAGAGAAGCTAAACCTCAAAATAGAAAAAGCAGAGTTAGAAGCCAAATATTGGCGAGAAAAGTGCGAATGATATTAAAAGTTATTTTATGATGATAAGTTTGTAACAGGACTGTGATGGTAATTTTGTAAAGTCTTTCGATAAAAAAGCGTAAGCCTGAGCCTCTGAAAGTATATTATGTAGATATCATTTGTATTTTTAATGGTTGAGACTTTGATATTCAGTTTGTGGGGCGGGTCTTAAAATCAAAGAGCGAGGCTGCTACCTTCTGGGCAACGACCTCGCTCTTTTTTTAGCAACCAAAACTTTGCTTTTATTACTTCTTCTCTGGCATCAGCAACACTTTTATAAAATTGGCATCGTTTAGGTATTTATTGGCCGTAGCTTTGGTACTCTCAACGGTGATTTTGTCTAATTGTGCGTTCCAGTTCAGCATTGCTTTTGGGTCTTCGCCTTTGGTGTAGGCATCGATGAGTTGCTCGTGCCAGTGGCCATTTTCTTTCATTTTTACCTCCATTGCACGGCGAGTTTCGGCTTTTACTTTATCAATGTCTGTTTGGGTTGCGCCGTTGGTTTTTATGTTATTTACAATGGCCAACGTTTTTGTTGTCAATTCTTCAACCCGCTCTGGACCAGTACCAAACCCGATTCTGAATGTATAGCGTTGAGCGGGCATTTTGCTATAACTTGCCTGTGTGCCAATACCATAAACTCCACTTTCTTTTTCTCGTATTTCTTCAATAAGTTTAATATTGAGTATTTCTTCGAGTGCATCGAGTTGCGTGTTATTGTCGTCATTGTACTCGTAGTCGCCACTGAATACCAGCGAAGCGCGGCTTTTGGGTTCTATTCCCTTATAAACAGTCTTACTGATTCGGCCTGCTGGTATTCTGATACCCAAGTCTTTGTAGGTTTCTTTTTTGCGTTGAGTAGGTAGGGAGGCCAAATATTTTTCGAGTAGCGGCTTCACTTCGTCCATTTTTACGGCACCTGTCAAGAAAAAAGTAAAGTCTGAGGCATCGGCGAAGCGTTCTTTAAAAATATCATAAGCACGGTCGGTGTTAGTCATATCCAATCGCTCGACACTAATGGGCTGGCGGCGGAAATTGTTGGCACCCAATGTGGTAGATAGCGTATCCGAAAACACCATTTCAGGATTTGGTGATGCTTTCATGTTTTGTACTGCCGACCGCTGATTGGCCATAAAGCCTTTTACGATGTCTTTGTCGTTGCGTGGTTTTGTAAAATAAGCATGAATCAACTGCAAAGCTGTTTCTAAGTCTTTGGGGCTGGACGAGCCATAAAACCCTTCTTCGATTTCGCTCACAAACGGGCTAATTTCCACCGTTTTGCCTGTTAGGGCTTTGGTCAGAGCCGTTTTGTCAAATGCGCCAATACCACTTTGATCCACCACTGCGTCCGACATTCCTGCGTTCATGTAGTCTTTGTCGTCATAGAGCGATGTACCACCTTGGCTACGTGCCGAAATCAATATCTCATCGTTCTTAAAATCAGTCGGTTTCACAATTACTTTTATACCATTGCTCAATGTCAGTTCTGATAAGCCAATTTCGGCTACTTGTTTCCGAAAACTAATACGACCAGCAGGCGGCAAGCTATCTATAAACTGTTTGTCTATTACTTTATCCACATAAGCTGTTACGTCTTTGCCACCATTGGCCAGCCATTCTTTTACTTTGGCTTCGGTCGGTAGTTTGTCCTTGTCTTTGTCAGATGCCATGACGATAACGGCACGGTTTTCGGTAGTCAAAAACTTATCAACCAGAGCATTGACTTCTTCTACTTTGATGCCGTCTAAGTTTTTCTTTACAAAATCAAAATAAAAATCTATACCCATCGACGACGATTCTGTCAAAAAGTGATTGGTATATTCGTTCACAAACTCAACCGAGGCCGTTTTGTCTTTTTCTTTAAATCGTTTTTCGATTTCAGTCATGTAGCTTTTCTTTGACCGACCGAGTTCTGTACCCGTAAAACCAAATTTTTTGACTCTTATCGTTTCGTTCAAAATGGCATTTAGGCCCAGTTCCAAGTTGCCATCTTTGGCTACGGCTACCGAAAAATAACTATCATAGTTGCCAATAAAACCACCATAACCACCACCTGCATACAAAAACGGTGGATTGGCCGACTGTTGCAATTCCTGCACACGGGCTTGTAGCATGGCATTGAACAAATTGCGTTTTATTGTCTCACGGGCATCGTTGAGTACTATTTCTTTGGCTTTGGGTAGTTTGGTTAATATTTGTGCTACCATATAAGGCTGCTCTGGGTCTGTCAAGATAGCGATTTTGGTGTCTGAATGTGGCAAAATCGGAAATTGCGGGCGTGGCACAGGCTTAACGGCTTTGGGAATAGCCCCAAAACGGGTTTTGATGGTTTTTTCTACTGCATCAATGTCAAAATCACCAACGGCAATAATTGCCTGCAAATCAGGACGATACCACCGCTTGTAGAAAGCCCTGATGGTTTCGTGTTTGAAGGTTTTGAGGATTTCTTCTGTGCCAATTACATTGCGTTTTGCATACTTTGAACCGTTCAAAATAATAGGAAAAAACTTATCTTGCATACGTTTACCTGCACCTCGGCCACCTCGTAGTTCTTCCAAAATCACTTTGCGTTCTTTGTCAATTTCGCTTCCTTCCATCGTTACGTTGTGCGCCCAGTCTTCGAGTACCACAAAAGCCTTGTTGAATATCTCTACTGAGTCGGTTGGTACTGGCAACTGATAGACCGTTTGGTCTTGGCTGGTGTAAGCGTTGAGATTGTCGCCAAACTTGATACCTGCTTTTTGTAAATAACTCACCAGTTCATTTTTTGGAAAATTCTTTGTACCATTAAAGCACATGTGTTCGGTAAAGTGTGCGAGGCCGTTTTCGTTGTCGTTTTCCAAAATTGCACCAACTTTATTGACCAAATACAGCTCGGCTCGTTTTTTGGGTTCGGTGTTTTTACGAATGTAATAAGTCATGCCATTGGGCAGTTTTCCTGTTCTGACGGACGGGTCGAAGGGAATAGGTTTTTTGAGGTCGTCGCTCTGGGCAAAAGTAGCCGAGCTAATGGCCAAAAGTACCAATAATCGCATTGTTTTCATAGTAAATCTGATTGGGTTTTATTGAATTTTAAAAACTGATGGTAATATCATAATTTTCGGTAAACTAAACAAATATTTAAGTCTATTTAACGAATATTTTGAGATAACAAAGAAGGCTTCACTATTGCAAACTTCAATGTTGTGTGTAGTGTATCTTCATACTTCTCCTTGAATATCTACGCTTACTTCTCTTTTTAGAATATCAATACAAAATTTATGTTCTCTCAAAAAATTTAGTCCAACAACTCCGTCATAATCTGATATAATTCCGTGTGCTAAAAAGTCATAAACTTGAACTTCAAAATTTGTCTTACAAATTCCCAGACATTCTAATTGTTCCAAATCATAACGCTCAACGACAATGATTCCGTTAGCGGTTTCAATTTCAAACTCTCCTTTACTATTTTTAAGTTCATAGCCTGAGAAATACAACACATTACTATCAATAGTAGTGTGAGTTGCAGCAGTATCAAGTGCAAGTCTAAATTTATATTTTCCTTGAATTGAAGCATTTACAATAATAACATTCTCATCTGTTGGAATGTCAAAGGCAAAAACTCTCATATTCTTCTCAATATTCCAATCTTACGATGTTGTTTCAAGTCGCCTGCAAAAGCAATTGTTACAGTTGAAAAATCTGCTGTTTTATCTCTACCAATGTAGCACACTTCTTTTTTATCTTTGCTATGATAAAGCACAACTCCACCCAAAACTGATGTGTTTTTCATTTCAGGATTACCCAAAAGTACCCATTCGTCTGGATACAGGTTTTTGAGTTCGTCAAAACCAATATATGTATTGTCCATTGTCGATAAATATTTAGATAGCAAATTTAGTCAAAAAGTTATTGTATTGTAATTCTTCTCAAAGTTTAAATATTTTGAGCCATATATCTTACCGAAGGCTTCGGTTTACTTCAATCATAGTTTAGTAAAAGCCTTTCGCCAAAAAATCTTTACATGATTCCAAACCGTTGGCAATAGCCCAAAATGCTTGTGAAGTACTTTAAATCGGTCGATAAGCGACTGGCGGTGTTTTTGGACAGATAGGCCGCCAGTGAGGTATTTGCAAAGTACAAAGTCAAGGTAAAGCGTTTTGGTTGAGGCTTTCAAGCACTCAATTTCCCAGTCAATATCGGCACTGAGATTATTGATGTCGTATTTTGGGGCAATAGCTCGACGCACGATAAATGCCTGATGGCAGACTTTCATGCCCAGCGCCATGTCTTGCCATTTGAGGTTTTGGGGCAAACTGTGCGGCGTTACTTGACTTCGGAGACCAACCGCCGAGCCGTTGTCGTTTACAAATAGTGCATCGCTATAATAAACGTCGGCATCGTTTTTAAAGTTTTCAAAAAGTCTATTCAAAACCTGCTCGTCATGTACCTCATCGCCAGCGTTCAAAAACCAGATATACTTGCCTGATGCCATGGCCAGCCCTTTGTTCATGGCATCGTAGAGGCCGCCGTCAGGTTCAGAAACCGAGCGTGTTATGTCATTTCGGTATTTTTCAATAATGCCAATCGTCCCATCTTTTGAGCCTCCGTCAATTACCAAATATTCGATAGGATAATTTTTTAAAGCCTCACCGAAGCCTTCGGTTAATTCATGCAAATTTTGTTTGGCTTTGAGAATACTCAAAATAGTACGCTCCAAAAACCGCTCGGCGTTGTAGGTAATGGTGATAATAGTTAAGTCGCCTGTTACCTGAAGGGGGAGAATATTATTTGTGGTTTTCATGATATTAGACTTTCATAAAGTGCTACATATCGCTTCGCTACTACTGATTCTGAATAATTATCGACTACTTTCTGACGAGCATTATCACAAAGTTTTTGATAATCAGTGTTTTGCAAAATCCAATTGATGCCCTCTGCCAAACTATCAGCCGATTTGTAGGTGGCCAAATAGCCATTTTGTTGGTGGTCAATCATTTCTGGAATACCGCCTACCTCAAAACCCACAACGGGCGTACCACAAGCCAACGACTCCATGATGGTATTGGGCAGGTTTTCTTCCAGCGATGGAATGACGAACATCGAAGCGGCCGCATAAGCCATCGCTATTTTGTTGGGGCTGTCCAAATAGCCCAAGGCATTGATTTTGAATGGTAAATTTTCAGATTCTAAACCTGCCGACTGCCCAAAAATTAGTAATTCGGTGTTATCGAGGTTTTGTTTTTGTAAAATCTCTAATGCTTCTTTGAAATACAAAAACCCTTTGCCAACTGCCGACACCCGCATAGCCGCAAAAAGCACATAGTTTTTAGACGGGTCAAGCCCCAACTGTGTGCGGGCTTCTGACTTAGGTATAGGACTAAACAACTCAATGTCAATTGGATTAGGAATTGTTTCGACTCTTAGGTTTTTGAACAAACTACTTTGCTTTGCCCGCTGCCCGAGCCAGTCGCTACACGTTACTATCGTCAGATTTGCGCCCTCAAACGCTTCTTTTTTGCGCTGCCAGACTTGATTAGACAAGTCGTCATCAGACAGATTTTTTAGAAACTGAACACAATTACCGCAGCTTATTTGGTAGTTTTGGCAAGTACCGCTGTGGTGGCAGCCGCCCGTAAACGCCCACATATCGTGCAACGTCCAGACAATAGGCTTGTTGGTTTTGAATAATTGACGAAGAGAATTGACCGACAAAAATCCAAAATTGACCCAATGTAAATGCACAATATCTGAATTTACAATGATTTGATTATTAGCTATTTTTCTACCAAAACAGCCTACATTAAACTGAAATCGAATGGCTTTGGAACGCTCAAAAGGCCAAAACCAAAGCCGCTCTAACACAAGACGTACAAAAGATGTTTTGCGCTCAAACCAGTTGGTATCTAATGCTATAATTCCGTTTTGATGTGATTTTTTTGTTTGTACCACCATTTGGGGTTTTACATCATCACTTTGTTGCAAGGCTTTGAGCAGCCGCTTGCATGCAATGGCGGCTCCGCCCGTAAAGTCGTCGGTATTGAGTAGGGTTATAGTTGGTTTTTGGGGCATCAATCTTTCACGATTGGTCTTCTATTTTGTAAAATGCTCAAATCAACATTTTTGAGGCTTTCAGAAGCGTCTTTTAGTTTCGCTTCAATGAAAGTTTCGACAGAACTATATCGTTTAGCAGGTTCTTGTAGTTGTGGCTTTTTCATTATCATTTAATTAGTTTTAGTCCTATCACAAATGCTTGATAAGAACGATTGGGTACAAAAACTTCAAATTGGTTGTCTAACTCCCCATATAGGTCAAACAATTTTTGGGCTTCAAATAGTTCTTTTGAAATAACAATCCGATACAGTCGAGTTCTTTCAACTGTACTACCCTTGAGATAAATAAGACTATTGGGTTGTTGTTCAAAAAAGATAAATATCGTCTGGACAACAGTTGCTATTACTTTTTCCATATCAGCATTGTTGCTGACGGTTAAATCACTAACCTCCCCGTTATCCAAAAAATCACCTAATGCCAAATTATACATATCTGAGTTTTTTGACAGTGGTGTATATGCTATAATTTTCCGAATAGTTTTTTCTTGACTTATACTTTCAAACTCAAATTCAAGTCTTTGATTATCAAACTTATACGAATAAAAATCTTGCTTCATATTTATTTTTACTTGTTAGCACAAACCACAATATAGGGCGAAAAAGCACGTGTTTCGATTGTGCCATGGTTTCAGGCATCTATCACAATTCCCGTTTTGATAATTTCAGCAATAAATGGGTCGCCCTGCTCAAAATAGTTGGTTTCAAATGTGTGAGTCTCTACCAAGTTATATTGTTTATTTCTTAAAATATCAACAAATAAACCTACGTCGGTATAACCAAAACCTATAAACTCATCGGCTACAAGAGCTATGTCAATGTCAGACCACTCATTTGGCTCGCCTTGTACGTGAGAGCCAAATAATATTACCTTTTTGAGATGAATATTTTTATGGCGTATCTCGGTGGCAAGGTTTTTGGCAATGTTTATTGCAGTTGATTGATTAGCCATTTTCTGATAATATTTATTTTTTCCAATAACGGTTTGGTGTACGATTCGGTACAAATCTTGTAAACACTAAATTTATAATCGGCATAACGGCTTTCCATTTGATAGCTATTCATCAAAATCAAAAAGTCTATTTGATCGTTTGTTAGATTTAGGTTTGTTTGGTCAGCTAAAAATTTAAGATTATGGACTTTGGGGGGCATATTTCCCTCGTTATCTTTTACCCAATGGGCTTTTAATAATTGTTCTAAAACCAGATGAGAATAGAAAAGACAATCTACAAAACTTTTTTTTTCAAACAAAATAGTGGCTGATTCCCATTTTAGAGAAGCCGATTTTATCCAATATTCTATATGTTCTTGTTTGTTCATTTCACAGCAAAGTGATGTAATTATGTATTATCATATTTATTTTTACTTGTTAGCACAAACCACAATATAGGGCGAAAAAGTACGTGTTTCGATTGGAACAATTTTAAAAAATATTTTAATGGGCAACCAGAGCGTTTTTTTTAAGAGTCGTACCCAAAGTGGTTTTTCAGATTCGTTTTCGAGCCATAGCATAAATCGGCCATCATATCGAACGTCTATTTGTTTGAGGTTTAAATTTTTACAAATGCCTTTCAAAAAATCAATATCCATACAAGCAATGTGATGTTTGGCGTAATTTTCAGGGTCAAAAGTCCGCTGAAACCAACCATTGAGTCCTCTAAAATTGGGCAAAGTAATAAACAATGTGCCGTTGGGTTTGAGCGAATCTAAGTGCCGCTGAATGATGTCGGTAGTGTCTTCAAAATGCTCTATCAAGCCGTTGGACGTAACTAAGTCAAATTGTTTTTGTGGCTGGTAGTCAAATAAATCGGTTTCGATGATATTTACAGCACCTGTGGCCAGACCATTTGCTTGTTCCAAATCGTTCAATATTGGCCTATGAACCACAAAATCGAGTAATGTGGTGTCAAGATTCAAATGTTTTTTGAGCCATACACAATAATAACCTGGAAAACCACCAATTTCGAGTAAATCAGCGACTTTTTTATCTTGG
>JAYVJH010000702.1:0-1744 GCA_043769455.1 Runella sp.
ATTGTCGGCTTCGCTGTCAATGGTCGGTGCTTTGGGAGCTTTATTGCCAAAACTGGGGTCGCTCATTTGGCTACCACCGCCAAAGCCACCTCGGCCATAACCACCGCCATTGCCGTAGCCACCGCCATATTGGGCAGTTGCCTGAAAGTTAATTAAACCGAAAAATACAAAACTGACTAACAGCAAAATATTAAAATTGAACTGCTGAAATATAAGTCCCGCTTTGCTATTCTCGTAATTATTTATCGTTAGTTTTCTCATTTTATCAATTATTTTTTCTGCACAAAGTTAAGTCAAAAAATTTGTGGCACAGATATAAGACCTATTTTTCTTCTCCAAAACCGCTGAATGGTGCAGTAATCTGACTTCCAAAAAACAAAGCATTTAGAAATAACTTACTTGTACCGTACCAAATACCTCTAAAATTAGGATTATCTGCAAACAATATTACCCGTCCAGCACCGTCAGTATTGACCAATATACCAGCCGAACCAGCAATTTTCTGAAGCGTTTGAGGGTGGACATATCCAGCCAAGAGTGGCTTATTGGCGTATGCTACTACGGTATTGAAGGGTATAGTCGATTGTTCCAAAATCGTGTTATTGTTTCTATAAAGTGCTATTTTACGGCTGGTGTACCCCCAGCCCAGCGGGTGTGTGGTGTCTAAGTCTGCCTCAAAAGCCGCTCCGCCTGTTCCCTTTGAGCCATCGAGTGCGGCAGCATCTTCATAGTTGGTACGACCACGCTTGGCCATAGCTATTGAGTCAGTTTTGGTGTTGGTACGTAGTTTTTCTTTGACTATATCGTTTTTGATGGCCCATTCCGAAGCCGTTTTTATCGTGATAAGAGTTCCGCCAGCAGCTACCCAAGTTTTGAGTCTGGTAGCCAATATTTTGTCAGAAGGATATTGACCAGACACCATCACGACTGTATTGTACCGACTTAGATTGACCCGATTCAGAGCCGATAACTCTACTTTGGCAATGGGTATTCCAACGTGTTTTTCGGTCAAATACCACACTTCACCAGCTTCGTAAGCATTTGTGCCTTGTCCCACAACGAGTAATATCTCAGGTTTTTGTATTTTCTGAAAATTGTTACTACCCAAATCTATACCTGACTGACTAAAACCCGTTGGTACACCCACAAAACTAACGCCAGCCGATGTTCCAACCGATTTTATGATTCCAAATAAATTGCCAGAACCAGCGCTCTGGCTCTGAACAGCAATCAAGAGCGAGCCATGTGGAAAAAACTTGTCGCCGATTTTAAAACTTTTCAGAGCCGTTTTTACTAATATTTTTTGGTCTAATAACTGGTACAACGCTTTGGTCATATTGAAGTCAGTCGAGCTTAACAAATAGGCATAGTCGGACTGTGTTGGCGCAATAGATTTGAGCATCAAGTCGTCTTCAATTATGAGTTTTCCTTTTGTAATTGGTATCTTGACTTCTGCATGAATTAGCCCAAACGACAATGCCAAGTTCCAAGTTGAGGCATCATAAAACAGACTATCTGCAAATTTGGTAGGTCGCTCAAAAACAGACTGAACCAACCGATATTGTGGCTGGTTGGTGGGTATAAACATAGCCTTGCTTTTCTCGAAACTCTGCCCGTCAAGTGTTAGATTGTCGGTTAATTGATAACATTCTATCTGGTGGCGCATGAGTGTTTTAGCAAATTCATTCATTTTTGTTGCATCGTTGCCACCGCCAACTACATAGCCCTTGGTAGTGTTTTTTGT
>JAYVJH010000703.1:0-7030 GCA_043769455.1 Runella sp.
CGCATCCATCGTTTACGCTGAACCATCAAATCTTTAAATGTTGGTATGGGTCGAGAAATAGTCGTAACTTTACGGTCAAATAGTTGCACAAAATCAAACTTTTTTTCAGTAATTGCCCTAAACAAAGTAAAGTCTTCAACAACAGAGAAGCCAATTTTTGCGTATCCACCCACAGCCAAATAGGCTTGCTTAGAAACAGCCATATTGTTGCCCATAGCCGTCAAAGGTATCTTAAAGAGCGATATTAACCGCATAACCGACAGTGCAAAGAGCCATTCGATAGCTTGAAATTGAGGAAGAAACCCTCGGCCTTCGACGGTCGTTATACCAGTAATAATGCCTATATTTGGTTGAAAGTGTGGTAAGACAGATTCAATCCAATTGGAAGGAACTTGAATATCGGCATCTGTAAAAAAAAAGTAGTCGCCCGTAGCTACCTGCGCCAACTGCGCCAATACATTGGCTTTTCCTTTAAGGTCATTTTGTTGGCTTGTAATGTTTATGAGTCTAAAACAAGATTTGTCGCTTATATAGTTTTCTATTAAATTAGCAGTTCGATCGTCCGATTCATCATTCCCAATCAATATTTGTAAATATTGATTGGGATAACTCAATGCCGCCAATGACTCTAAGCACCTGACAATGTTGTGTTCTTCGTTTCGAGCGGCAACTAAAATAGAAACTTTGGGATAAAAATTTAGCACGATTTTTGATACATATAAAATAAAATCAATTATTAACGATACAATAAAACAAAACAAACGTCTAAAACGTTAAAAGCGAGTAACCAATATTTATACAACCTACCTTCAAATCACATTTTATGAAAACAATAACATATTCTGTATTATTTTTCACTGCATTAGTGCTTTCTAATTGCAAAACCACAACAGAGCCAACCCCAGAACCAGTAAACCCAGTTTTGGCTATGATTGGTAGCTACGAAGGGGACTTTGGTGTTCAGTGTAAAAATGCCACATCTCAAGGCCCCAAAGACATCAGTAAAAGAACTTTCAGTATAACCAGAATAGGCTCTTCCGACAGCATAACCATCACCAGTACAAATAATTTTTTGGTTAAGGCAAAATTGACTACTGGCTCTAACTTTGTCTTGAAGCAAGCCGATCTATTTGGAGAAATTCATACAGGTAACGGCGCGGTTACTGACAATAAACTTACTTTTAGTTTCAATGCCGACGCAACCGTTGCTTATGGTTATTCGTGCGTTAAAGAATTTTCGGGTACAAAAAAAGCTCAATAAGTCAGGTTTTTAAACACTCGCAACTCTCCTCTATTTTGTGTGGCCAAAATCAGTTTTTGGCCACTCTCCAACTTTATTTCAGCTATAGCTCTTGCGTTGTTTGGTACATTAAAACCAGACTTGGGTAGGCTAATTGCTCCAAATCTTCCTTTTCCGTAGTTTTTAAAAACCTGGCCATAAAAAGCATCGGCACGCCCTTGCACCATCTCCATACCAAAATCATTTCCAACCATTAGTAGGTCTATCAGTCCGTCTTTGTCAATATCTGTTGGTAATATTCCGAAGATAGGCGCAAACTGGGCTTCGACTGGCAATGTAGTTATCTTAAACTGCCCTTTGCCTAAGTTTTCGACATAACTACTTTGTAACCAGTTAGTAGTCAAAGCTATTGCACCCTTTTTATCGGTATCTGTCAAAACTTTATCAAACGTTGCTGCCCCCAAATCTGAATATTTTAAAAATCGTTTTCTAAATATCAAAGATTGCTTAATGAGGTCGTCTCGAGTATGGAACGGGTACAAACGCCTGTCGCCACTTACACTATTTGTATATTGAGCAATGACAGCATCAAAACTGCCATTATCGTCAAAATCTTTTGCATAAACCGACATTGGCTCTTGCTGTGTTGCTTTGTGAGCAATGTTGAGACCATAGTTGCCAGCCACATAATCGGTATCTCCATCGTTGTCAAAGTCAGCAGCAGAAAGGCTGTTCCACCAACCGATAGAATTAGCGAGCGATTTTATGATAACGAGACTTAGAGATTTACCTTTGTTGTTTTTAAAAAATTGCAAAGGTCTATATTCTGCCGCTACCAGTAAATCTGGCCAACCATCATTATCGTAATCCGTCCAAATGGCATCGGCTATCATACCTGCATCTGCCAACTCAGGGGCGATTTGGGTAGTGATATTTGTAAAAACAACCCTGTTACCTCGACTATCATTTCTTAACACAAAACACTTATCAGCCCTCGGAAACTGCCGTGGCACAACCCTACCACCTACAAACAAATCTAAGTCTCCATCGTGGTCAAAGTCCATGGCACGAACAACAGAGCCATTGGCCGTTTCGTTGGGTAACGCCAAGCTATCAATTCTAAAATTTCCTTTTCCATCATTTATAAACAGTGCATCTTGCAAAAACGTAGCATTTGGCTCGTGCTGATAGCTACCCCGAACACAATATAAATCCAAATCACGATCGCCATCGGCATCAAAAAACAACGTACCAGTATCTTCTTCTCGTTTTTGGTAGCCCTTTTTTAAATTTTGAATTTCTTGCCTGAACTTACCATTGGCTTGCTGAAAGAAAAACATACCCTCAACCTTAGACGACCCTCCCAAATAAAAATCTTCCAAGCCATTGCCGTCAATATCACCAACTGCAATGCTCGGTCCAGACTCAGAGTATTTATGAGGTAGTGTTTTCTGAACATTAAAATCTACAAAATTAGCCTCTGGGTGCAAAAAAGTCAAACCATATTTAGCAGCTACTTCTTCAAAAATTGCTGGTTTCATTTTAGGCTCAATGTACTTTGGCAAACTTGACTGGTATTTTATTTTAATAACCCGATTGGCCTTGATATTTTTTTGTACTTCAAATCTTCCATCTGGCCAAATCACTCTGACAGAATCTACTTTATTTTTATTGCCCAAACCAAAGTGCAAAAATCTTTCAGAAGACGACAAATACCCCCTCACAATATTCTGCTCTGTATATTGCCTAAGAGTATCTGCAAAAACCTCAACTTTTGCGCCAATTCCATATAGATTTTGTTTTGTACCAATTAGCTCAACTCGTAAATAATTGGGTTTGATTTGACTTTCGCTGGTATTGTTCTGATAAATATGTGCCAAATCATTTATATTGTTTATTACCACATCTAAATCTCCATCATTGTCTAAGTCTGCATAAACTGCCCCATTCGAGAAAGTCGAAATATCCATACCCGATTGTTTGGTATAGTCTTTAAAATCTAAATTGCCATTGTTTTTAAATAAATAATTAGGTATTTTGATTTCTGGCATCATTCTGTATAGATCTGCTTTTGAGGCTGTTATACTTGACATTTCATTTCTGAACGCCAAAAAATCTTGGTCAGTGATGTCTTTCGGGAATCCGTTTGTTACCAACAAATCACGATTACCGTCATTGTCAGCATCAAACCACAACGGACACCAACTCCAATCTGTTTCGGCAATATTGGCCAACATACCCACATCGCTAAAACAAGGCTCGCCAGTCTTAGCGTCCATACCCCGATTGAGTTGTAAAGTATTTCGTACAAACTGATAACCATAGTCGTATTGCTCTGTAAACAAATAATGATTGAAACTCGGTGCATGCACAAATGCCTTTTTGCGTTCGTTATAGCTCGGCTGCATATCCATCGAAAATATATCTAACAAGCCATCGTTATTGACATCGGCCACGTCGTTGCCCATCGCCGACCACGACTGATGTTTGAAGCACTGCTCGGCAATATCTCTAAATGTTCCGTCATGATTGTTGATAAACATATTGTCGTTTGAAAGATAATCGTTTGACACATAGACATCTAACCAACCATCTTTATTTATGTCCATCACTGATACTCCATGTCCATAGCCCTGCTGCTGAATACCCGACTGCTTAGATACATCTACAAAAACAGCATGGCCGAGCTTGGGGTCAAAATCATTTCTCAAAATCATATCGGCAGTAATAGACTCAGCCCTTAGTGGTTTTGAGAGATATTGATTTGCGAACTGCATATCCATGGTATTGACCAAAATATAAACATCTAAATCGCCATCGTTGTCGTAATCAAAAAAAACCGACTGAGCCGAATATGTATCGGGCGATAGACCATATTCTTTGGCTTGCTCTTTAAATATTGGCACACCATTTTTGTCATTTCCTTGATTGACGTATAGTAAATTTCGTCTCATTGCGGGGTTGCCATGGAGTAGATTCGATATATATAAATCTTGTTTTCCATCTTCGTTAATATCGACCATCGTAGCCCCCGCCGACCAACACTTAAACGGCTTTGACGTGCCCGACTGTTTGGTTACGTCTTCAAAACTCATGTTGCCTTTATTGATATAAAGCGCATTGTCGTTCATATTGGCCGTAAAAAACACATCTTGTAAGCCGTCTCCGTTCCAGTCGCCTACTGCTACTCCTGCACCATTATAAATAAACTCTTTATCCAAAATATTCATCGTGTCCTCAATAATCAGCTCATTGACAAACGTGATATGTGTTTCGTCGGCTTTAAGACGAGTAAATTGTTTTTTGGTTTGGCAAGAAAAAAAAAGTAAAATGTAAAATGTAAGATATACGATGTATGATATAGTTGCTGTTTTTGGAACAAAAATTAAATTTTTGAATGAACTAATTTTAAAATAAATTACCATTTTTTTGAGATTTATCGTTCGGTAAATATAGGTCAAAACGGTCAAAAAAAAAAGTGAGTGCTGCTTGGCGCAACACTCACTTTTTTTTAAGATAAGTAAATCTAAATCAAAGGTTGATTTTAGTACCCACTGTTTTGTTTCAATGTAGCGACACCACCTTTGGCACTGCGAGTTATGGCACGTGCCGGAATAGGCTCATACTCTGATTTACCTTTTGTAAACTTAGCACCAGCCAAATAGCCACGAGTTCTTACTTCTTCGGCAAGGTATTTGTTCAAAACTACATCTGCTACACCCCAACGAACTAAGTCAAAACGGCGATGGCCTTCTGAACCTAACTCTATGCGGCGCTCAAATCGAACTGCCTCACGAGCTACTGCTTTGTCTGTCCATGGCATTGTGTATTGTCCTACCAAGTAGTTGGCAGCGTTTTTGTCTGTAAAACCCTTTGCTGGCTCTGCATTAGAAACATAACTCTTCACCATGCTTTCTGGATTGGCAGCACGCTTGCGAACGATATTTACATATTCTTGTGCCTTTGCCAATGAACCCACCTCTACCTCTGCTTCTGCGGCCAAAAGCAACAGGTCAGAGTAGCGCATGATTTTTACGTTATTTGTATTGTAGCCTTTTGTCCAGCCCGATGCTGATGTTAGCGTACCTTCTTGAGACTTGTAGTAAACGTTTTTCTTTGGCGAATATACACCAGCATAGGCAGGGTCGCGCTGCCAGCCCGAGCCACCATGAAGTCCCCAATCTAAATAAGGAATACCACGACGGCCAACTGTCCAATCAATACGAGAGTCGAGTGGTGCTGTTTCTGGTGTGAATGGGTCAGTTGGTAACACTTTTTGGTCATTCTTGATGTCTGTGTTGTTGTAGGTTGTCAATAAAGGCAAGCCTTTTGAATCAACCTTAAAGGCATTGACCAAGTTTTGTGACGGTTGGTGAAATCCACAGCAACCGCCTGGACCTGCATTGTACGGAAAATTCAAAATATCACCTTGGTTCGACTGGTCATCTGTACCTACGTTTACAGCTTGTTGTACCTCAATGATGCTCTCTGTTGAGTTTTGGACGGCTGGATCAAAATTGTCTTGGAATTTTGGTGTCAATTTATATCGACCAGAAGCTATTACAGCATCAAACTGTTTTTTGGCTTCTGCAAAGTTATTTTGCCACAGATACGTCAAGCCCAACAAACTCTGTGCAGCACCTTTGGTAGCACGGCCAGCGGCATCGGCAGTTACAGGCAGTACTGCAGCAGCCGCAATTAGGTCAGCCTGAATGTTGGCCATTATGTCCTTGTCGTTTGGCACGGCAAAGTCAGTCGTTGCATCGTCGATGTACGGTACCATATTAAAAACTTTTTTGAGTTCATAATGGTAGAACCCTCTCAAAAAACGAGCCTCACCCAATCTGATGGCTTTGATGGCGGCTGGGGCTGTAGTCAAGGCATTAAATGCCTTGATGGTTTGGTTACAACGAGCTATACCATCGTAGTAAGTATTCCACTTACTTTCTACATAAGGATTTGATGGCGTAGTTTCGTGACGCTCGATGGGCGTAATATCTGGCTGGTCATTGGCTTCTGACCCTTTGTAAGAATCACCACCGGCGATATTGCCATACGTCCAGTTAGAGGCCGCCGAACCCCAAGGGCTACCGTTGTCCCAACTTGTGAAGCCGTCCATACACGAGTAGGCGGCTATTAAGAGTGCATCAGAACCTGTGAGTGTGGCCGAGAGAGTTCCCTCGTTTACAGCCCCATAAGGCTTTTGCTCAAGGAATGAATCCTTACAAGACACAGCCACTCCGAGTATGAGTAGCACTGTACCTGCTATTATTTTATTTTTCATGTTAAAAAAAAGAAATTAAAATTATAAAAAAGATTGATTAGAACTCAATATTTGCGCCAACATAAAACTGACGAGAAATTGGGTAACGACCATAATCTACGCCCAGAGACAAGTCTCTTTGGCTGTTGTAGCCTTCGGTGATGTTTGAAATCGTTACATCGGGGTCTAAACCAGTGTAATTGGTAACTGTAAACAGGTTTTGACCTTGAATATATACCCTAACTCTATCGAGGCCAATTTTGTTTATTAAATTTGCAGGAAGTGTATATCCAAGCGTTAAATTTTTTCCACGGAAGTAAGAACCAGACTCTACAAAGAACGAACTTCTTTGGTTTGAGTAGTTGTCGTTACGGTCTAACTTAGGGTATGTATCACCTGCTTTGTACAACATATTTTTAGAATAGTTGGCCTGAAACGCTGGGGTATCTGTAAAATAACGAACGTAGTTCAATAACTGGTTGCCATACACACCTTGCATAAAGAACGAGAAGTCAAAGCCTTTGTAG
>JAYVJH010000704.1:0-1730 GCA_043769455.1 Runella sp.
TTAACGGTAATCATTCCGTTGGGGTGAGGCATTGAGCCGCTGGCGTTGGTGAGTGTGCCGAGGTGCGGCTCTATTTTGATTTTACTAAACCCCTCACCATCGCTGTCTATGCCCAGCACTGTTCTAAAAAACTCAACATTAGGGCTGCTTCCCCAAGCGTGGCAGTCTGAGCGGCTTAGGTCTATTTCTGAAATCTCGGCCCAAGTCGTCAGCCCTGCTTTGATGTTTTGTTGCCAAATGTTGAGCCAGTTCATATAGCCATCGCCCAAACCTGCTTTGACTAAGGCTTGATGTAGATAATATTTAAAATAAATCGAAGCCTGCGCCAGGTCGGGTTCTGACTGTGTTTTTTTTGCCAAATCAGTTGCCGCTCGGCCTACTATTTGCCCTGATAATATAGCCAGGATATTGGCGTGTTGCGAAAACTCATCTTTGGCTTCGGTGTCGGCATATAACTTTCGAGTGGTGTCCCAATATTTATGCTGAATGGCGGCTTTGAGTTGAGATGCTTTGTTTCGATATAATTTTGCAAAATCTGGAAGACCTATTTTTTCTTCCATTTCGGCAGCTATCAAATACGTCCACATCAGTTGCAAATCCAACACCGCCGACTCGCCATTTTTGCCTTTGGGTGCCATGCCATTCGCCCAGCCATTGTTTTGTTTATTTTCATTGACCCAATCGGTAAATATCCAATAAGGCACATTTTTGAGTGTGCCGTCTGCCGATTGATAGTTCATAAACCACGACAGCACCATGCGGCTACCGTTAAGTTTTTGTTTTACAAAATCGGCATCGGGTCTGTATCGCCAGTAGTCGTGCAGCATCTGTACCCACCAGAGCGAAAACGTAGGAATTTGTTGGTGCAAATCGGTTGGATAGCGACTGAGCGTAATACCCTCGGCAAGCCGAGAATGGTCCATCAAGTCGAGCGCATTCCGTACCATTTTGTTGTCGTGTGTGTTGAACATCGTTACCAAAGCCTGAATCCGAGCATCGCCAATGTACTGTAATTGTTCGTAATAAGGACAGTCCATATAGGTCTCAAAAGCACAAAGCCGAGCAGTACGCCAACCAATATCCAAGATTTGTTTATGCTCGGCATTACCTGATTCAAAGGCAGTTACGTTCTCAAACGGATAACCCGTAAATGTACCATAGAGGTCGTCTATTGTCAGAGCTTCGTCTTTGGTTGAGATATTTAGTACAATATATCGGTAGGTTCTAAAAGTGAGCGATGTAAAACTTTGGGCGTCTGTTCCATCAGAAATCAAACTATCCTTGCGGCCTAAAAAAATCTTACCATCAATCTCGTTTCTATTGCCTTTGGGCAATGTTGGGGCCCAAGTATCGCCTATTTTTTCGCCTTTGTGTACATACAAGCCTTCGGCATAACCCAGGCTGATTCCTGCATTTTTGCCTTTACTAAATACCAAAGTCGGGTAAGCGTTCGTCAAAAACGTCTGGTCTATCACGATTTGCGCCTGAGTGTTAGCCGCTACCATAAAGCCCGCTTTTTGGGCTGGAAACTGCGCTGGCACAGCCACCCCAACGGCTCGGCGAGTGGATACCAATCGCTGGTAAGTCATGGCCATTGCTGGAATCGGTGCTGGCACGAGCATCCAACCTCGGGTGTCTATCGAGCCTGCTTTGGGTAGCCCCTGCATGAGGGTTCGGGCTGGTGTCCAGTTAGTATCGTCATAATTGGCTGTTTCCCAGTTTTTTAGGTG
>JAYVJH010000705.1:0-11220 GCA_043769455.1 Runella sp.
CTTCGGTTGAGGTTGAGTATGCCTCAGAGTTTAGGTACCGCAATCCGATTGTCAAAGAAAAAGATTTTGTGATAGCTATTTCACAGTCGGGCGAAACTGCCGATACACTGGCCGCTATCCAATTGGCAAAGTCTAAGGGTGCTACTATTTTTGGAGTATGTAACGTTGTCGGCTCGTCGATAGCCCGAGAAACCCATGCAGGTGCATACACCCACGCAGGCCCCGAAATTGGTGTAGCCAGTACCAAGGCGTTTACGGCACAGGTTACAGTACTGACGTTGTTGGCTATATCGTTGGCCAAGAAAAAAGGTACTATTACCGAAGAACTCTATCGTCAGTTACTAATCGAAATTGAGAACATTCCGAGCAAAGTAGAGCGTGTGCTACAAACTGCCGATAAAATTAAGGACATTGCCAATATTTTTACCTATTCTCGTAACTTCATTTATTTGGGTCGAGGTCTCAACTTTCCTGTGGCATTGGAGGGGGCATTGAAGCTCAAAGAAATATCATATATCCATGCCGAAGGTTACCCTGCTGCCGAAATGAAACACGGGCCTATTGCGCTCATTGACGAAGAGATGCCAGTGGTTTTTATTGCTACCAAAGACAGTTCTTACGAAAAAGTAGTGTCGAACATTCAGGAAGTAAAAGCCCGTAAAGGCCGAGTGATAGCCGTTGTTACCGAAGGCGATACACTGATACCAACCATGGTGGACTTTGTGATTGAAATCCCTAAAACACACGAAATATTAACTCCGCTGTTGTCGTCTATTCCGTTGCAGTTGTTGTCGTATTATGTGGCTGTGATGCGTGGCCGCAATGTTGATCAGCCTCGTAACTTAGCCAAGTCGGTAACGGTTGAGTAAGAAATACCATTTCATAAAGAAAGGCCGCTAACTACAAAAATTAGCGGCCTTTCTTTATGAATACATCTACCCAAATCGCAATAAATCAGCCAGAGCGATACGTCCTTCGTAAATAGCCTTGCCGACTATTACACCGTAGATATTTGTTTCTGATAGTTTTTCCAAATCGGCCAAATTACTTACTCCACCGCTGGCTACAATCTGTAAATTGGGGCAACGTTCTTGTATATTTTTGTAGAGGTCAAACGAAGGCCCTTGCAGTAACCCATCTTTGGCTACATCTGTACTGATGGTATAGCGCACACCTTTTGCAACCCATTCTTCAACAAAATCATAGACCCAAATAGCTGTACCCTCTTCCCAACCACTTACGGCTACTCGTTCGTTGCGGGCATCGGCACCCAATATAATCCGCTCATTGCCATAGATTTTTAGCCAATTTTCAAATAGTTCAGGATTTTTGACGGCAATGCTCCCGCCCGTTACCTGCTTCGCCCCCGATTCAAAAACTACTTTTAGGTCATCGTCAGACTGCACACCTCCGCCAAAATCTATGTTGAGTTTAGTTTGGGTCGCAATCCGTTCCAATACTTTCCAGTTGATTACCTTTTTGGCTTTTGCTCCGTCCAAGTCCACCAAATGTAAGTGTGTCAGGCCCGCATCTTCAAACTCTTTGGCTACCTCAACGGGGTTTTCGTTATAAATCGTCTTTTGGGAGTAGTCTCCCTGTGTGAGTCGCACACATTTGCCTTCGATGAGGTCTATTGCTGGAATAATTAGCATTTAATTTTGAGTTGTTTTGATAATTCAGTTGCTTACTGTCAAAACGACATTAGCACCAATATTTTTAAACGGCTACAGGTTCAAAGTAAACTTTCAATAATTGATTAGCACGAAGTATTGGCATAGAATAGGTTTCACCTTTTGTATTTGTAAATTCTACCAAAAATACATCATTTTCTAAAATTTCTACGACTGTTCCTAATTCACCTTTGCGCAGCTTTATATCTGGCAGTGCTTCTGTCAAAACAACAACATCTAACAGTTCCATTGTTTCCATTTGTCTTATTTTTTAATGTAACAGCTTGTCAATAAATGCCTTATCTGAATTTGGTAGTTGCATCGTTATTCAACAACAATCATTTATCGCCTACTATCCCACTTACTGCCGAAACGCCATTTTCGTTAAAGGCTTCGATGGCATAATAATAGTTTACACCTTTGTTCAAAGCCCTGATTTCTAAAACATTGGGCTGGTCGGCATAGACTTGGTAGGTTTGGTACAGCTTGTCGGGTGCAATGCCCCACAAAACATTATAACCAATTGCACCCGCCACTTTATTCCACTTAATATCGGCATTTCGGTCGTCTTTTTGACGTTTGGCCACAAAGTTAGTGGGCGTTTCTGGCTTATTGCCAAAACCGTTACCAAATATTCTAATTTCGCCAATGGCCAGATTGACGGCCTTTACATAAACATGCTCATATTTGAGGTAGCGAATTTTGGCTGGTTTTGAGAGTTCGATGTAAGCACAGGCACGGTCTCTTTTGGGTTCTTGGGCAAGGTCTCGGAGCAATGTCCAGTTTTTGTTGTCGGTCGAGCCAAAGATTTTGAATTGTGTATAAACCGTTGAATCAGAATCGAATACGTTGTTTTTGTGGTCAATAAAATTTACTTGAACTGCCCTTATATCGGCTTCTTGTTCGAGGTCAATGACCACACTCTCGCCTGCACGGTTTTGTTTAGCCACCCAATACGTCTGTCGGCCTTCGTCAGTGAGATTTTGAGCTACATGAACGGTGTCTTGCTGCGACGAAACGCTCACAGGTTTTTTGTACGAAAGCAACATCCAGCCCGTAAAGAGCGCATCTTTTTTATCCCATTTGCCAGTTGGCAAATACTGCGGCCAGTCGCCAAAACGAGTATTGGCAAATAGTTGGTCGTCTTGGTCAAAACCAGCAGGAAACATTGAAATACGGCGTTCCATTGGCCAATTCACAGCCAGCCACGGTGTGCCTGTATTCCAATAGTTACCATATTTGTCCTGAAAAGTATTGCCATGCCCTGTACCCGTCATATAGCCCCCAGGCCGATACGAAATAGGATTATAAGGAGCATAACTAAACGGCCCCATCGGGTCGTCGCCTATGTATGTGCCATTGCCGTAAACATTGTATTCAGTGCCTGGGGCGGCATATTGTAGGTAATATTTGCCGTTGTGTTTGGTCATCCATGCCCCTTCGGTAAAAGGCTTTATTTTATCTTCGTGGTTAGGCCCAAACCGCTCCCAACCATGCTGATAAGGGTCGAGCCAAAACATGGCTTTGTAGTCGCCTTTGTAGGTGAGTTTGTTTTTTTTGTCCAATTCTGCTCCAAAAATTGGATACACATTAGACGACCCCCAATACATAAACCAACGGTCGGTGTCGGGGTCTTGAAAAAGTGCGGGGTCCCACGGCCCAATGTCTTTGGGTAACTGTGGCAACCAACGATTGACAAATTTGAGTTTGCCTTTTTCGGGTTCGGTACTATAAAAAATAGGCCGCTGCTGAAAAGTCGATTGAAACAAATAGAGCGTATCTCTGACAGACATCGCCGCAGGCGCACACATATCTTCCATAGGCCAGTGGTCGGGCGTAATATAGTCCCAGCTCACCAAGTCTTTGGAATGCCACCAGCCCCCCGAAATCGTTACAAACAGATAATATTCGTCTTTGTGATTGACTATAACAGGGTCAGCACCAGACCGATAGGATATTTTTTCGTTTATTTGCTCAAAATTATATCTATACCCAATATCCATTGGGTTGCAGTAGGTAGTTTGGGTTTGGGCCTGTGTTTGAACGAAAAAATGAAGGAACGAAAGAATGAAGAAAATGCGTAGTTTTGTATTCATCGTTGGTTATTTAGGTTCATTGTAGTTTGCCGAAACCTTCGCTTCAAGCGAGGGCTTCGGTCTCATTTTAGTTGTTATCTAACGGTTACGACCGTAACGCCAGCTCCGCCACGGTCGGCGTGTTCGTCTTTCATGGCTCCAATTTGGGGAAACTGTCGAAGAAAATTACGAACTAATTGCCGCAAAATACCATCGCCTTTGCCATGTACGACCCTTAACTCTTTGAAATCCAGCACAAGTGCATTGTTAATAAACTCGTCGAGCAGCCCGATGGCTTCTTCGCCTCGCTTGCCTCTGATGTCAAGATTGAAGTTAAAATTCATCATTTTTTCGTTCATATCTATTCCGCCAAACTTAGGTGCATAAGTTTTTTTGTCGCTCGTTGCGTTCTTGAATGTCTTGCGAGACACCCGCTCCAAACGACTGATTTTAATGGTAGATTTCAACGAACCAATACTTATTTCGGCATCTTTGCCTCGCATTTGCAGCACCTCACCAATAGCTGTTTGGCCTTTGATTTGCACAAAACAACCAGCTACGATTTCGCCACCAATAAACGTATATTCGTCTTCTATTTCTGGTTCTGGGGCAGCTACTACTTCTATTTTGAGTTCTTTTTCTTCAAATTTTTCTAATTCTTGGCGTAGTTGCTTGGTTGGTTCTTTTTCTGCTTTCTTTTCTTTTATTTCTCTAATTGTATTTTCAATTTTCTGGTTTGCATCGGTCAGTAGTTGTTTGGCTTTGAGTTTGGCATCGTTCAGTATTTTCTTTTGGTTGTTGTCGAGGTTAGTTTTGAGTGCTGTGTTTTCGACAATCTGTTGGGCGAGTTTGCGCTCTTTGATACCCAGTTCCATGTTCTTTTCTGAAAATACTTTTTTCTCAATATCCAATTCTTTCAATAATTTTTCAAAATTGACTTGCTGTGTACCCAGCTTACTTTGCGCTCGCTCAACAACTGCTTTGGGAAGTCCGATTTTGCCAGCAATCTCAAAAGCAAAAGAGCTGCCTGGTTTACCGATTTCGAGTTCATAAAGAGGCTCTAAATGTTCGCCATCGTAGCGCATTGCCCCATTGACAAGGCCAGCCGTTTTGTCGGCGTAGGTTTTGAGATTGGTATAATGGGTGTTGATTACGCCAAAAGCCCCCGACTTGGCCAAATCTTCTAAAATAGCCTCAGCAATAGCCCCACCCAAACTTGGTTCTGTGCCTGTACCAAATTCGTCTATCAAAAACAGAGTTTTGCGGTGTGCCAAATTCAGAAAATATTTCATGTTCGTCAAATGGCTGCTGTACGTGCTAAGGTCGTTTTCGAGGCTTTGCTCATCGCCAATGTCAATAAACAGATTCTGAAAAATACCCATCGTAGAGTTTTCTCGCATTGGTACAAGCAACCCACATTGATACATATACTGCACAAGGCCGATGGTTTTGAGCGATACCGACTTACCGCCAGCATTTGGCCCCGAGACCAATAATATTCGCTGGTCGATGTGCAAACTGACGGTAAGCGGTACTACTTTACGATTTTGTTTTTGAAACGACAAATACAACAATGGGTGCTGGGCTTGTTGCCAGTTTAGGATTGGTTTATTTTCAAAAAATGGATTGCAGGCCCGAATTAATGAAGCAAATTTGGCTTTGGCTCTGATAAAATCTATCATTCCCAAAAACTGATAGGCACGCTGTAAATCAGTAAGATATGGTCTGATTTGATTTGCTAATCCTATCAATATACGATTGATTTCTCGCCGTTCGGCATACTCCAATTCACGGATTTCGTTGTTAGAGTCCAGCACTTCGGCAGGTTCGATGTAGAGCGTTTGGCCAGTAGCCGACTCGTCATGTACAAAGCCTTTGAGTTTGCGTTTGTGTTCGGCAATAATCGGAATCACCATGCGGCCACCTCTAACGGTGAGCGAAACGTCGTCGCCAACCCAGCCGCTATTTTTGGCATGGCGCAGGAGCGAATCTAATTTTTTGCGGACGGAGTTCATTTCAGAAATCAATCGGCGGCGAATGTCCACCAATTCGGGCGAGGCATTGTCTCTGATTTGGCCTTTGTCGTCAATTATTCTGTCGATGGCCTCGCCAATGGCTTTATCGACTCGTACATTGCCTGCGAGTTCTTTTAAAAATGGAAAACGAGCGATTTCGGCCTCTTCAAAAAACTGTAACAGTCGGCGAATGGTACGGAGTGATATTTTTATTTCAAAAAATTCGTCCAAACTCAAATACATACCCTCAATTCGGATTTTGTCCAATGCTGGCGTAACGTCGAGGTAGTTTTGAGCAGGAAACTCGGCTTCTTCTTCTATGACTGCCTTCATTTCGGCAGTCTGGCGAGTGAGTTTGTCAATGACAGCGAAGTTTTCTGAAAATCTAATTTTTTGAACAAACGCCCGCCCCAATTCACTCAAACAACTTTCATTGAGTAGTTCACGAATACGGTCAAATCCTAACTTTTGTTCTATTTCTTGTGGGTAGAGCATTGGGGTTGGTTATTGGTTTTCGTCAGGCATAAAAGTCAAGCTACACCACTGGTTTTCGTCAAACATTTCGTTGGCAATATCTTGGAGTTGCTGGCTACTGACGGCATTTATTTCAGCAAAAATTTCTGGTAATGAATCTACTCTGCCAGTGTCGAGTGTACTTTTGGCCATCATGAGCATAAAGCCCATATTACTTTCTTCGGACATAGCCAACTGACCCATTAACTGGTTTTTGAGGTCGTGTAGTTGTCTGTCTGTCAGTGCTTTTTCTCGTACCAATCTTAGTTCTCTTGATACGAGCGACCTTGCTTTTTCGACATTTTTGGGTTCTGTTCCAAAAAATATTCCCAGAAAACCTGTGTCCAAATAAGGTATATAATTGGCATCAATCGAATACACCAATCCATTTTTTTCACGAAGACTCATATTAAATCGGGAGTTCATACCCGGGCCGCCCAATAGGTTTACGAGCATAAAAAATGGTAGCCGTCTGTCGTCTGCCAAATGATAGGCTGGCCGCCCTGTTGCAAACTGTGCTTGGGTGAGTCCTCGTTTTTGTTGGATATTTTTTGGCAAATATATACTTGGGGCGGTTCGTACTCGTGCCGATTTTTTGTGAGGCAAGTCGGCAAAATATTTTTCTACCTGCTTCACAACTTTACTAAATGGCTGCCTACTGACCGATGCAACGACAGTATGTTCGGTATCAAAATTTTCGGCAATAAAACTGTGTAAATCTTTCTTAGTAAATGACTTAACGCTCTCAATACTGCCCAGAATATTACGCCCTAACTGATGATTCTGAAAAATAAGTTCGTCAAAATCGTCCTGTATTGCATCTTCTGGTGAGTCGTAATACATCGACATTTCTTCCAATATTACCCCACGCTCACGCTCAATCTGATTGTCTGGAAAAATAGAATGAAACGTAATGTCAGCCAGTAACTCTATGGCACGGTCGCTGTGGCTTTCGAGAAGCGAAGCATGAAAACATATTTTTTCTTTTGTTGTGTAGGCGTTCAGCTCGCCCCCTACGTTTTCGAGGCGATTGATGATGTGATGCGATTTTCGCTTTTCAGTTCCTTTAAAAGCCAAATGCTCCCAAAAGTGCGCCAACCCTTGCTGGTGTTCTTGCTCGTCTCGGCTACCAATGTCGAGCATAATACCCCAGTGAGCGATTTGTGTGTGTGTTACTTGTTTATGCAAAACCCTGATGCCATTGGCCAAGGTATGTATGTGGTAGTCTTCCATTCGGGGGCAATTCTTTTTTTTGATATAACCTACAAAGATAACCGTTTCGGTCTAAAACAGGGTAATAACCAATAAATTAACTATTGGTACGGCGTAATGTTATAGTTTTGAAGAAAATAAAATGAAGTTTGGTGGCAAGGTTATATGTTGGTATTATCTTTGAGCAAACTACAGAGTGTTTTATAGATAAACAACTCTGTAACCCAACAACTACCTTTGATGAAATCAGTTGAAATTTGCGTTTTTTCGCCCGAATCCTGTCTCAATGCCCAGAAAGCTGGAGCGCAGCGTGTAGAACTATGTGCTGGCTTGCATGAGGGCGGCACAACTCCCAGTGCAGGCTTGGTGGCTTGGGCTGTCGAAAACCTAACCATCGAAACCCACGTCATGATTCGACCTCGTGGTGGCGATTTTTGTTATGACGATTTAGAATATGAAACCATGTGCCAAGACATTGAAGTCATCAAAAAAATCGGTGCTGCTGGTGTTGTGCTGGGCATCTTGAACCCCAACGGAACGGTGGACATAGCCCGCACAAAAGCATTGGTAAATCTTGCCAAACCGCTTCATACTACTTTTCATAGGGCTTTTGATAGAACCATCGAGCCGTTGGCTGCTTTGAAGCACGTCATCGAAACTGGGGCAATTAGACTATTGACTTCTGGCCATAAACCATCGGCTGTTGAGGGCAAAACACTACTTGGGCAGTTGGTAGCTGCTGCTGCTGGCCAAATTGAAATCATGGCAGGTGCGGGGGTATGTGCCGAAAATGCAGTAGAGTTATTGGCCATGGGCGTTGATGCACTACACCTTACTGCCAAAACCACCCGACCAAGCCTCATGCAATACCAAAACCCTGAATTGAAGATGGCCTCGGCCATTAGCGTCAGTGATTTTGAGATTGTGTATAGTGATACTGAAAAAATTAGGGCAGTTTGTGAGTTATCAAGTAGTAAATAGTGAAAAATGTTGTAATTGGCTAATAGTCGGGCATTTAAGGAGTCGTGAGTATATACGGTGTCGTGAGTTAAATGCAGTGCTGTTAATCAGTGAGTTATCAAAATTAAAATACCGTATTAGTTTTGAATAAGTACTTAAATACCTATTTTGAGCTGATTGAATATAAAATATCACTTATCTCAAAATGGGTTTATACTTTAAAACGTAACCAATTTGTTACCTAAAAAAAACATTATAGACCACAACGGCCACCACCAATACCACTACCATAAACAAATAATAGAAAGCATCTATGAAGGGATACGTCTGACGGTCAAATTTTTTGAGTAGGTTTTTGAACATTGGCTTAGATACGAGCAGCTACGGAATTTGCATATATTTATGCGATTGAAGGGACATACGCCACCGTGGGTTTTGCTTAATGTAATCAATAATGAGCGGCAGCATTTCGTCTATTTTGCTCCATTCGGGTTGTAGTGCCAATATACAATTTGGTCTGACAAGGGCGGCGTGGGTTTCGGCAAACTCAAAGTCAGATTTATTGTAAATCACTACTTTGAGTTCATTGGCCTTCATATAAATGCCTTGGTGTGGTGTTTTGAATTTTTTTGGTGAAAAACATATCCAGTCCCACGACCCAGTAACTTTATACACGCCCGACGTTTCGATATTGGTTTCAAACTGCTCGCTCAACAACTTGTCTGTCAGTTCTGTCAGGTCATACATCAGCGGTTCACCGCCTGTGACAACGGCCAAACGTGCGGGCTGTAAAACGGCATCGGCTACTATCTGGCTGGCGGTTGTTTTGGGGTGTGCGTCTCCGTCCCACGATTCTTTTACGTCGCACCAATGGCAGCCCACATCGCAGCCGCCTAATCTGATAAAATAGGCCGCTCGCCCTGCATGATGCCCCTCGCCTTGCAGCGTATAAAAGGCTTCCATCAAGGGCAAAGGCTGGGACGGTATGATTAAATTATCCATTTTTAATTTTCAAACAATTATATTTACGAAAAAACCGCCATTATGTTACCACATATCCAACAAATAGCGACCGAATTTAAGGATCAATTACTAAAAGTATATGGTAGTGAATTGGCTAAATTGATACTTTTTGGTTCATATTCTCGGGGCGACTACAACGCTGATTCTGACCTTGATTTTGCAGTTGTTCTAAAAAATGACAATACTAATTCTACTTCTGAGATTGACAAAATATCGGCTATTAGTCACGATTTGAGTTTAAAACACAATATTTTCGTGTCATACATCGGTATGCCCGATTCAAAATTACAAAATTCGCAACTTGGTTTCTATCAAGAAATTCGCAAAGACGGAATAATGATATGACTAACTTATATGAATCTCAATTATGGCTCGACAGGGCAAAAGATACCTTGATGGCTTCTGACATAACGCTTAAAAACGACCTTTTACTCGCATCGGTAAACAGAGCATACTATGCTATGTTTTATTGTGCAACGGCTTTTTTGCGAAGCGAGAACATTGTTACTAAATCTCATAGCGGAACTCTAAATAGATTTAGCGAAATTTTTATAAAATCCAATCGCATCAATACCCAATATGCTATCAATCTCCGCAAGGCTTTCGATTTGAGACAAGCCAGCGACTATGATATCGAAGTTGATATTTCAGAAAAAGAAGTCGAAAAATTGCTTGCTAATGCTGCTGATTTTTATACGTTTACTAGGATATACATAGAAAAATTGGTTATTGATTCATGAATAATCATGCAATCACCACACAGTCGCCACTTGCTACCTCGTGTTCTACTTTTTTGTATTTGACATCGGCCACTACTCTACCATCTCGGTACTGAACCGTTACTTTTTGGTTGCGGTCGGCAATTTTAATGGCTCGTACTGGCGCTTGTCGCTCGGTTGGCTGGCTGTGGCGTTCGTAGCCGCTTGGCCCTACCATTTCCAGTTCTTCGTCATTGCGATTGGTTTGTAGCTTGGGCTGAGGCTCTGGGCGGCGGTTCGACTGTTGCACTGGCTGTGGGGTAGTTTCGGGTAGTTGCGCTTTCATCAAGAAACCGATGGTATCAAAATTGACTTTGCTCATAAACCTTTTAAACAACTCAACTGCTTCAAATTTATAAACCAACAACGGGTCTTTTTGTTCGTAGGCGGCATTTTGTACCGACTGTTTGAGGTCGTCCATTTCTCGCAAATGTTCTTTCCATTCTTGGTCAATAAGTGCCAACACTACCGATTTTTCCATTTCTTTGACAACCTCACGGCCATCGGTTTCAATGGCTTTTTTGAGATTGACGGCCACTTGCGTTTCTTTCATGCCATCGCTAAACGGCACTACAATTTCTTCGACAGTTGCGCCTCGCTCTGCCTGAATTTGCTTAAATACTTCCAGAGCCTGTTCGGCAATGCGTTTATTTTTGGCTACATATTGATTTTCTACTGCCACATACAAACTCTGCGCTCGGTCGGTAGCTTTCAGTTTATTGTACTCAATTTCTTTATACGGTGGCTCAATGCCGAAGTTGGTTAGTATAGCCAGTTCATGTTCATCGAAGTTTCCATCGGTATTATTTACAATTTCGGCACTTACGTCATACAGGTTATCGGCAATATCCACAGCGATGCGATCACCGAAGAGGGCATTTTTACGTCGTTTATAAATCGTCTCACGCTGAATGTTCATCACGTCGTCATATTCCAATAGTCGCTTGCGAGTACCAAAGTTGTTTTCTTCTACTTTTTCTTGCGCCCGCTCTAT
>JAYVJH010000706.1:0-12565 GCA_043769455.1 Runella sp.
GTTCAAAAAATGATAAAAGAGGGTATTATTACCGAAAAAGAGGTCCAAGAAGCAGCTGAAAATTACCTCATAATATAATCTGTAGAGTTTTCAGTTGAATAATATTATCTCGTACCAAGATGGCAAAAGTTCGTCAAATTTAATTTCGTACTCACAAGACAAAAATAATAGCTGGGAAGATATTATAACAAATGGCAAAGGAACAGCATTTGGTGTCGAGTTTTTGATAGAAAAAAATAAAGGCAAACTAACGGGCTGGGTAGGCTATACGCTTTCAAAGGTCATACATCAATTTGATGAGTTAAACGCAGGACAGTATTTTTATCCTCGTTTTGACCGAAGGCACGATTTATCGGTTGTAAGTTCCTATCAAATAAACAAACGCTGGGCGTGTAACCTGAGCTGGGTTTTTACTACTGGTCAACCAATTACTTTGCCAGTGTTGGCATATAATGTTCCCAAGTTTGATTTTGTTAATTTCTCAATTCCACCCTATACCACATCAATTTATTCGCAAGGTGAACGTAATGCGTATCGAATGGCCTCTTTTCACCGCCTTGATGTTTCTTTTCAACGCAAAACAATCCACAGATGGGGTGAGGGTAGTTTTGAGTTTGGTTTTTATAATGCTTATAATCGCAAAAACCCTTATTATTATACATTGGGTATCAGCAACAATAGACCTGTAATAAAAAACGTATCTTTATTACCGCTAATTCCAAGTATTTCGTATTCGTTTGTTATCAATACACATTAAAGGAACGAAGACAGAACCCCTTATCTACCCTAATTCTTCGCCCCGCCTTGTTGCCCTGTTTGCTGCGGTTGGGTCTGTTGGGCTTCTCTCATTGGGTTGGGGCGCACTCCTCCTGTTTGCTGTTTAAACAACTGAAACTTTGTTGGCTCTACTGGCTGACGTGGAAAGGCGTTGTCTTCTTCGTCAATGTCGGCTATTTCTCTAAATGGGTCGAGTGTCCATTGGGTTACTCTTTTCTTGGTCGTTATCACCTTGCTGATGTCTTTGTCGTTCAGTCTCCATATTTCGGCTGGGAAGCGAGCCACCGAATCTGTACCATCTTCAAACTGCATTTTGACTATAACAGGCATCGGCAAACCACCTTTGTTTTTGACCTTAACAGTATAAAAATTCATGCTCGACTCTACCATCGTGCGCTCGTCTGGGCTGAGGCTGGCTAAGTATGTCTCGTATTTCTTCTTGTCGGCTTCGGTTACTTTTAGAGGGTCGTAGGTATTATAAAAATCATTCATATCAGCGTTTTTTTCAACAACGGTCTCTTTGATATAGTCTTTATCTCGCTGTCTGGCTATTGTTTCTCGTTTTTGGTCAATCGTTTTTCGCTGCGCGGCTTTGTTGGTTTCAGGATTTTGGCTGTCAATCGCAAACCAACTAACGTCTGCAAGTTGCTGATTGACAGGCTCTATACCATAAAACCAGCCTTTCCAAAACCAATCTAAGTCCACGCCACTGGCATCTTCCATAGTTCTAAAAAAATCGGCAGGTGTTGGGCTTTTAAAAGCCCAACGGCGGGCATATTCTTTAAAAGCATAATCGAACAACTCACGCCCCATGATGGTCTCTCGGAGTATGTTAAGACCAGCCGCAGGTTTGGCATAAGCACTGTTGCCAGCATCGGTTAGGTTGTCGGACATGGTCATAATTGGTACTAAGTTTTTGGGGTCTTGTTTCATATATTCGGCAATATATTGCGGCTCACCTCGGCGTACTGGAAAATCTCTATCCCATTCTTTTTCAGTCAAATATTCCAGAAAAGTATTGAGTCCTTCGTCCATCCACATCCATTGGCGTTCGTCATTATTGACAATCATCGGAAAAAACGTATGGCCTACTTCGTGAATAATCACGGCAATCATACCGTATTTGGTAGCTTCCGAGTAGGTGCCATCGGCTTCGGGTCGCCCACCATTAAACGACAACATCGGGTACTCCATACCGCCCACTGGCCCATGGCACGAAATAGCGACAGGATACGGATAGTCAATCGAAAATTTAGAATAAGTCTTGACCGTATGCGCTATGACTTGCGTAGAATATTTGCCCCACAACGAGCTGGCTTCTTTCGGATAAAACGACATACACATCACTTTGCGCCCAGTCTGGTCTATTTGCATTGCGTCCCAGATGTATTTGCGTGAAGTGGCAAAAGCAACGTCTCGGACGTTGTCGGCCTTGAAAATCCATGTTTTTTTACCTTCTTTTTTTTGTTTTTCGGCTACTTCTCTTTCAGCTTGTGTTTCTATAACTACCAGCTTACCAGTCGATTGGCGTGCTTCTTCCATTCGTTTGAGTTGGCTGGCCGTTAGTACTTGGCTGGCATTTTGTAGCTCGCCTGTTGCTCCCAGAACATGGTCGGACGGAACGGTGATGGCCAATTTGAAATTACCAAAACTCAAAGCAAATTCGCCCTGACTGTAATATTGTTTGTGTTGCCAGCCCGTAACATCGTCATAGACACAAAGCCGAGGATAAAACTGAGCGATTTCATAAATATTATTTCCGTCTTTGAAAGCCTCAAAACCTGTACGGCGGCCTCCCTTAGCAAATTCAATGATTTTGTATTGCCAATCGACCGAAAAACTAAACGACTGATTGGGTGCTACTGGTGCAGGCAGGTCTATCCGCATCATAGTTTGATTGATAGTATATGGCAGCGGTTTACCTGTTTTGTCTTTGATGGCTTTGATTCTGTAACCGTATTCTCCACCTTGATAATAGGCGTTGCCCGTCATGGCCAATGCGCCCATAGTTGTTTGTGGTTGTACGCCCCCCGTACGAGATATAGGCCCGGGCGAGTCTTTGGCAAACAGATTTTGGTCGAGTTGTAGCCATATATATCGGAGGGCATCGGGCGAATTGTTAAAGTACGTGATGGTCTCGAAGCCAATTATTTGATTGTTGGCTTCGTCCAATTCTACCTTAATATCGTAGTCGGCACGCTGCTGCCAGTAGTCTTTGCCAGGTGCGCCCGAAGCCGAGCGGGTGCTGTTGGGAGTGGGTAGCTGTGGGCCAAGTTGCTCAAAGCGGCTGTTGGCGTTGAAGGTCTGCGATTGTACATCGTTGGCAAAGATAGCGAACGATAGGCAACACACAAAGCAAAATGAGTCGAGTAGTGTAAGTGTATGTTTTTTCATTTTTTGGGTTAATGTTTTTATGCGTAATCTTTATCCTAATCCAGTTCCTTTAATTTTGGTTTCAACGATTTCGGTATTTTTGGCATTGGCCAGTAGCGACATAAACACCGAGCGCAGTTCTTCATAATTTTGGCGTTCAAGGGCTTTTTCGCCCCTAATTACGTCTGTTTTGGCTTTGTCAAAATCTTTATATTCTTCTGGGGGCAATGCCGAGTAATGGTTGTAATAATGCACAAGCAGCGTGGGCGTATAAAAAATAATGTTGTTCATCACTTTCAATGCTTTTTGATGGAGTCCTTCGGCCATAAAATAGTTATTGCTACGCATGGCCTCACTTTCAGATTCTTTCAGTTTACGAACTTCATCTTGGTAGCGAGTGGGCATATCTTGAATGTTGTCGAGCCAGTCTTGTAAATTTGCCATCAAGTCATAATATCGCTCTTTGACTCTCACAACTCTATTATTGACAGCTCCAGTGGCGTAAAACGTGCGAGCGAGCCGCCGTTTGGCTTCGTCCAACTGGTATTTTTCATCGCTCAGTGCGTTGTCTTTCAGCGACTTACTGTCTTCGTAGAGTTTTCGAGCTTTTTCTATTTTGTCCTGAATTTGGGCGGCGGCTTCATACTCCTCGTTTTGGAGGGCTTTCTCTAAGTCTATAGATAGTTGGCCTCGTAGCTCATTGATTTCGTCTTGTAGTTTGGCAATACTCACATAGCGTTTGGTAGGGCTAAAAACCTCATTAAACTGCTGGTCGGTCATGCTTAGGTGTGTACTTACAGACACATCACGAGACTCACTCATCTCAATTTTTATTTCTACATCAGAGCCTTTTACCAAGTCGTTCATGAGTTTATCGGCCTTAATCTCAATCACGCCTATTACTTTGTTAGTGCTGGGGTGTTGGTTGGCATCGCCCTCCATGAGATTGATAATAAGCGCATCGTCAGAGCCTTTTTTGATGGTTCGGCTTATTTCTTTGTATATCGTTTTGGTCAATGGCAAGATACTATTTCTATTGAAAACCGTTTCGCAGCGTGTCGAATTATTGTTCAAGTCGTCCACCTCAATACAAATATCTTCGGGTAGCGGCTGGCCATATAAATTAAACAATCCTTGCGAAATCACTACCTCATCGACCGCTACAGCCACAGGGTTGTTTTGGGAGTCTAAGACCTTGATTTGAAATGAATTGACACGATTGGGCAATAGCAACACAAACTCTCCAAACTTGGCCGTAAGCGGTCTAAGCCCTGAGTCAAAGCCGCCATCGGTACGAATGATTCTATAAAAAAGCCCATCACTAAAATTGCTAACGCTCGCCGTAATGTACTCTTCGTTGTCTTTGGTTGAAGTGTTGTAGCCCGTCTTAATAGTTATTTGACTACTGTTTTCTGTGTTAGTTACTGGACTTTCAGCGGTTTCTTTTCTGATGTTAATAGGCTTATTGCCAGCAAAAAACGCTGCTCCCACAGCCACGGCCGTACTTGGGTCGGCTTCGGTATTGACTTTAATATGGGTACGGCTACTGATGGTTTCTCTGACATAAGGAATATATGTACTGCCGCCAATCATGATAATCTCTTCAATGTCGGTAGCTATCAGGTTATTTCTATCCAAAATCACTTCGAGCATCAGTAGCGTGGCTTCAATACGGTCTTTGATGGTCTGGTTGAGTTCGTCTCTACTTACAGTCAAAACAATGTCTTCGTCAATACCACCTGGCGAAGTGTAGGTAAATTCTATTTCGGTATTGGGCGTGTTTGTTAGTTCTTTTTTTGCTTCTTCGGCTTTGAGTAGCAAGATATAGTACAATTTTTCATAATCACTGCTTTTTGTCCCAATCTGTTCGGCGAGTGCGGTATTGCCTGTTTGTTGTATTAGTTTTGGTACAATTATTTTCATTACCAGCGAATGATCAAAATCCATACCACCCAAATAATTATCGCCTTGGTGGTCTATCACACGCATTTCGCTATTGTCGATTCCTACCAAAGCTACGTCAAACGTGCCACCGCCGAGGTCATAAACTATCCATTTGCCTTTTTCTCTGTCCGACAATAAATGTTTGTTAAAAAACGCCAACGAAGCCGCAATCGGTTCTTGCAAAAGTACTACTTCGTCAAAGCCGGCCTCATAGCCAGCTTGCTTAGTTGCATTGCTCTGGACTGTATCAAAACTGGCAGGAATCGTAACGACAACGCTCTTGGGAATATCGCCAGTATGAATAAAATTTTTGAGTTCTTTCAACACCAATGCCGATAACTCAATAGGAGAGATAGTTGTATTTTTGGACTGAATCGTATAACTTTCGTCTGTTCCCATCTTGCGTTTGAAACTCCCAAAAACATTGAGTGGGTCTTTGAGTAGCCATTCACGGGCTTTGTCGCCAACTATTATCCGTTCGCCTCTAAATGCCACACAGCTCGGCAACGTCTCTTTGAGACCAACAGGATTTTTGAAAACTTCGACATTTGCACCCACAAAACGAGCTATCAGTGAGTTGGTTGTACCTAAGTCTATTCCAAAGTTGATGGTTTGCATTTATAATTCTAACGAACAAATAGTGTGAAGAATGTGTAAACTCAATGCTCGGTTGCCTGAATTTTGAGTCAAAAATAATAGAAAAAGCTGAGTTGTGCAATTAGACAAAAATAGAAGTGTCGCCGTTGTGATTTTGGTATTTGAGGGATGGCACTCGCACGTTTCTGGCGATACAATCGCTGAACCATTCCACCCCGATTTTCGAATCGGGGTGGAATGGTTTTATATTTTCAGAATAGTTCCCAAAATAATAGCAAAATAAAATGTAATTTTGCTATTGTTTAATTTTAAGCGAACATGAAAGCAAAATATTTAAACCCATTTACCGACTTCGGATTTAAAAAAATCTTCGGTGAAGAAGCAAGTAAACCACTTTTACTTGACTTTCTAAATGCTTTATTACCTAATTCTGACAAAATTGTTGAATTGATATTTAAAAACAACGAACAACTTGGACAAACAGACCTTGATAGGAAAGCGATTTACAACATATATTGTGAAAACGAAAAAGGTGAAAAATTCATAGTAGAACTTCAAAAAGCAAAACAAAATTATTTCAAGGAAAGAACAATCTATTACTCAACATTTCCAATTCGAGAACAAGCTGAAAAAGGAGAATGGAATTACAACTTAAAAGCAGTTTACTGTATTGGAATTTTAGACTTTACATTTGACGACTACGAAACAGAACCAGAAAAAAGCGAAGTTGTACATACGATTAAACTGAAAAATCAAAATGGCAAAACATTTTATGACAAGTTGACTTTTATTTATCTTGAAATGCCGAATTTTAAGCAGACTGCAAACGAACTTAAAACTCGTTTAGACAAATGGCTTTATTTTATCAAACATTTGGAAGACTTTCAGACAATTCCAACAATTATCGCAGATGAGGTTTTTATACAAGCATTTGAGAAAGCTGAACTTGCTAAATTTGATCAAACTGAACTTGCAAATTATGAGAATAGTTTGAAAATTTATAGAGACTTAAAAGGCGTAATTGACACAGCGTATTTTGATGGCAAAGCAGAGGTTGCTAGAAAACTTAAAGAAAAAGGAATGGACACAGACTTTATTATTGAAACTACTGGACTGACTAAGGATGAAATTGAGAAGTTGTAGGACGCAAAATGTACTGTGCCTAACATTGTATTTATGAAAAAGGGGGCAGCCGTAAGTAATTGTACATCACGCTCACCCCAATTTAAAAATCGGGGTGGCATGGTTCAGCGATTGTATCGCCAGAAACGGTTATCAAATTTACAAGCAAAACGAGACAATTTTATTCTTATCGGTGGCACGGTTGATATAAAACTTTGTTTATGAGATAGTTATACTTAAACCATGCCACCGATAACAACCCATAGATAAGTCAGACCGTTAATTGGCCACTTCCGACATAAACTTGATACGCATCAGTCTAATTTCATCGTCTGTCATATCGTCGGCTTCAAACTCAATTTTAGCATCTTCGATACTATCAGATTCGGCAGCCATAAAGTACGTGAATATCTCTTTTTGGCGGTCTCTGTCCATAATCTGATTGATATAATAATCTAAATTTAGTTTTGTACCTGCAAAGCAAATATGCTCAACTTCTTGAATCAAGTCGGTCATTGACATATCTTTTGACTGTGCGATTTCTTCTAAATCTACTTTTCGGTCAATTTGCTGAATAATAAAAATCTTAACCTTCGACTTGTTGGCATTTTGTTTTACTACTACATCTTTGGCTGTTTCGATGTCGTTTTCTTCTACATATTTAGTAATGGCATCAATAAAATCTTTGCCAAACTTATGTACTTTACCCATACCTACGCCATTGATTTGAGCCATTTCCTGTATCGTTGTCGGATAGGTCGTTGCCATTTCTTCGAGCGATGGGTCTTGAAATATAACGTAAGGTGGTAGGTTTTTGTCCCGAGCCAGCTTTCGGCGCAGGGTTTTGAGTAGCGCAAGCAAGGCTTCGTCGTAGGCTATACCACCACTTGACGGGGTCAGGTCGTTTTCGTCGTCATCGTTTTTATTTGGATTGTCTTCAAAATTATGCTCTTTCGACATCGTAATCGGATAAGGATCAGCCATGTACATCTCGCCCTTTTCCGACATTTTCAAAACGCCATAATTTTCGGGGTCTTTTGTCAAATATCCCAAAATAGTTATCTGTCTAATAACCGACCGCCAATATTCAACGTTACACTCATTGATGCCGTCTTCGTTTATTTTGTTGCCTTTGCCGTATATTTCTTTGAGTTTGTCGTGTTCGTAGCTGGCCACATACATATTTTCAGTTGCCGTAATGAGATCGGCGAGGTGGTCGCCGTCAAAGCGTTGTTCGGTCTGCAAAACGGCTTTGAGTATCAATATAGCCTCGTTTTGTATCTTAAATTTAGTAGTAGGTTTGAGGCAATTATCACAAAAACCGCAGTCTTTGTCCATATATTCACCAAAATAACCGAGCAACTGTCGCCTTCTGCACATTCCCATGTTAGAGTAGGCCGTCATTTCGCCGAGTAAATGCCGAGCGTTGTCTCGTTCGGTTACTGACTTGTCTTTATTAAATTTTTCGAGTTTGTTAATATCGTCAATACTATAAAACATCAGACAGTTTCCTTCAAGGCCATCTCGTCCGCCACGCCCTGTTTCTTGGTAATACCCTTCGAGCGACTTGGGTGCGTCGTAGTGTATCACAAAGCGTACATCGGGCTTGTCGATACCCATTCCAAAAGCAATAGTAGCCACAACTACATCTGCATCTTCGTTCAAAAAAGCGTCTTGGTTATGAATCCGAGTTGCAGAGTCTAAGCCTGCATGGTACGGCAAGGCTTTTACATCGTTTACGCTCAATAAGTCTGCTACTTCTTCTACTGTTTTGCGGCTAAGACAGTAAACAATACCCGATTTACCTTTGTTGTTTTTTACAAACTTAATGAGTTGTTTGCTCACATCTGGGGTTTTGGCTCGTACTTCGTAGTAGAGGTTTTTACGATTAAATGATGTTTTGAAGAGTTTAGCCTCCTCCATTCGCAAGTTTTTGATGATGTCTTGCTGTACTTTGGGAGTGGCAGTGGCCGTGAGAGCAATAATGGGTAGCTCGGCATTGATATTATCGATTATCCCTCTGATTCGTCTATATTCTGGTCTAAAATCATGCCCCCATTCAGATATACAGTGAGCTTCGTCGATGGCTACAAATGCGATATTGACTTTTTGTAAAAAATCCAGATTCTCTTCTTTCGTGAGCGACTCAGGTGCAATATAGAGTAATTTTAGCGTTCCATTTAGTGCATCTTTTTTTACTTTTGTAATTTCGGCTTTGTTGAGCGTTGAGTTCAAAAACTGGGCATTGATACCAAACGCTGTGAGTTGATCTACTTGATTTTTCATCAACGCAATCAGTGGCGATATAACAACTGCCAGACCGTCTGAACAAATAGCGGGCAGTTGGTAGCAGAGCGATTTACCTGCACCAGTGGGCATGATTACAAACGTGTTTTGGTTGGCCATTATGTTTTGGATAATAGCTTCTTGCTCTCCCCTAAATTGACTGAATCCAAAAACGTCTTTGAGTTTTTCTTTTACTAATTGATGATTAACGACGGTATTCGACATTTTGTGTATGGTAATGTTGCTACTATTTGGTTGTAATTTTGTGTTAGTGTTATCTCATACGGTCTTGTGAGCGGACAAATTTTTCATCTTTACGAATGAAGCGATTGGCTAAGAAATTGGCAACAATAGCCGTAATTAGTCCATAGAAGCCAGTCCCAAACTGTCCCATTTCGGCTGGCTCAAACAATGGCTTGGCCTGGCCTACTGCAAAGTACATAACAAGACCGGTCAGTACCGTCATCAAAATAGAGTTTATGGCACAGAGTATGGCTTGTTGTGTGCGGTTTTTATATTGAAAAATCGTAAAAACAGCCACTGCCGCACAGATTCCGGCCAGCAGAGCAATGTACCAAATGGGTGTAACATTGGCCGTGATGCCTTGTTGATAGGTGAGTTTGAGCGCTGTCAGGTGAGCAGACTGCGTACCGTCTGTCGAAAATTTATCCCATATAGGCATGGTCATTACTATAATCATGGCCACACCTACGACCGACAAAAACAGAGTTTGTATTCGTTGAAACATACTAAAATAGAGTAATTTATTAGGTTTTAAATTTTGTTGTCAAACAAAGATACGAACCGAAAGGCAATTTTGAAAGTAACTAATACCCAAATTTTTTATCTTTACTTGCATCAGAGTCTTTCATCCACGTGAGTTTATCGTAGGGAATCTCTTGTCCAATCTCTTTTCTGACTCTGGCAATAATGTCTTCGATGGTTGCATCTTTGTCAAATCTGATGGGTGCGCTAAACTTTACCGATAGTATTGTATTCGGTTTTTTGAGGCGAAGTCCTTTTTTATCAAACGCTCGCCGAAAGCCATTGATAACCACTGGCACTACGATTGGGTCGTTTTCTTTTATCAAATAGCCCGTTCCTTTTCTGACGGGTGCATAAGGGCTGGTTGTGCCTTGTGGGAAGCTCACTATCCAGCCGTGTTTGAGTGCCATACCAATTTTGTCGCCCGCCGAAGTGTCTAATTCTCGATTTGTATTTTTGCCTTCTGCTCTCCACGACCGCTCAACTGTAATAGCCCCTGCCAAACTAAAAATGCGAGGAATAAACCCTGCTTTCATGGTTTCGCCAGCGGCCACATAATAGCTTCTGGCCCGGGGCGACAGTAAATAAAGCGGTGGTACGATGGTATTTTTAAAACCCCATTTGAGGCTACAAAATATTTGATAAAGTGCCATCACATCAGCAAAATAGGTTTGGTGATTTGACAAAAACAATACATTACATTCGGGCAGGTCTTCCAAATATTCTGTGCCTTCTATTCTGATTCTGTTCATGACCGTGAGCCGCCAGTAGGTTATCCAGCCCAAGGTAAAGATAGCAAAACGCTTGATTAAGAGAGAGTTGTTGAAAGGGTCTTTTTCAAATAGCCCCAAAAAATCCAAAGGCATTAGCCATTTGGGTAGCCAACTAAATTGGGTAGGAACGAGTTCTTGCATAGTTGAAAAGGTTTATTCTGTTTCTACAATCTCGTATTTTGTCAAAAACGACTGCAAAAGTTCGTTAAATCGTTGTGGGTGTTCCATCATTGGTGCGTGGCAACATTTGTCTATAAATCGCAATTCTGAGTTTTCGATTAACCGATTGAACTCATAAGCTACATTGGGCGGTGTGATAGTATCATTCAGTCCCCAAACCAATAGCGTTGGTACTTTAACGTTGTGCAAGTCTCGTGCCACGTTTGTACGTTGAGCCGATTTGGCTATGCCGACGATGCTCATACAACGTTGGTTGGAAGCCAATGTCGTAAAAACCTCGTCTATTAGTGCGGTGGTTGCTACTTTGGGGTCATAAAAAGTATAAGCTACACGTTCTGAAACAAAGTCATAGCTACCACGTTTGGGGTACGAGCCACCCATTCCATTTTCAAAAAGCCCCGAGCTGCCTGTCAATACCAATCGTTGTACTTGGTCTGGGTGTTTGAGTACATACAAAAGCCCAATATGGCCACCGAGTGAATTACCGATGAGGGTCAGTTCAGTTAGATTTTTGAGGGCTACAAATTCTTCTACAAACTCAACGAGTTTTTCTAAACCAGCCTCACGTGGTGGCAACTCATAAATAGGCAATATCGGAATGATGACCCTATAATTTGCTTTAAAACCCCTAATCACGTCGTCCCAGTTGCTCAATGCTCCAAACAGTCCGTGGAGCAGTAGCAAGGTTTCGCCTTGACCTTCGTCAATATATTTAAAATTTTGTTCTTCTTTAATAGTGTAATTCATAACGAGACTTAAAACGGTGCTGCAAATTGTCTTTATTTTGAATCCAAAACCAGATAATTTTCAAAAGATTATCAAATATGCTTGTTTTTATTGAGTTTTGAAAAAATAATTACCCTTTTTGGCATAACATTTTTGGTGAAAAGACCATCTAAATTTACAAATTATGTAGCTTTGTGGTATCGTAAGTATGTACGAAACGCTTATCTATCCACAATTTTCAATGCAACAATTTATTAGTTTTATCAACAAACCAATTTTAAAAATATCGCTACTGTTTGGGGTAATTACGGCGGCATTGGCGTTTAGTTATTTTTTGGTTTTGTATTTTCTCAAAATTCAGCCTCTCAATAAAAACATCAGAGTACCCGACTTTGGGTTTTATATTGCTACAATGGCCACCGCCACTTGGTACTATCGTCGGCGGGTAGGCAAAGGGCTACTGCATTTGTGGGAAGCTCTTACGATATGCTATGTCGTCAATTCGATGGGGGCTTTGCTCACAGGCTGGCTCATTTACGGTTTTGTTTCGCTCATCGACCCTACGTTGTTTTCGGGCTATTTGGACGAGTCGTTGCAATTGCTGACAAGCGACAAAGCCAATTTAGTAAAAACAATCGGTGCTGTTGAGTATCAAAAAATGTATAATGAAGTGAGCCGCAATACACCTGGTGTATTGATTTCGGACGAATTTGGCAAAAAATCTCTGATGGCCGTCTTGCCTATTATCATCATCTCGCTTTTACTCAGACGACAGCCCTACGGAGTCAATCAAACGTAAATACGTAAACTTTTTGCGTTCTTCTATTACTCATACGAAATTAAATGGAAGTCTTCGCTTAGAGCGAAGACTTCCATAAAGCAAAATAAATTTTCTGTATGAATCAACCAAGAACCTATTTTTGTGCATTTATTGAAACAAATACCATAATCGGACAGTTGAACCAGAAAACTATTCTGGCAACAATAACGTAATTTTATTATCACACATCCAAAACAACCTA
>JAYVJH010000707.1:0-11083 GCA_043769455.1 Runella sp.
GTTCAAAAAATGATAAAAGAGGGTATTATTACCGAAAAAGAGGTCCAAGAAGCAGCTGAAAATTACCTCATAATATAATCTGTAGAGTTTTCAGTACCATAAACTTTACTCTTGTAAAAGAAAACGCTGGTGCATATTTTTTGGTAAGAGGTACACTTAGTGAAGACATAAAAGATGAATATGGTAGGTTACGTTCTGAGTTTGTGGCACGACAAACAGATCATTTGCGAGATTATTCTACTAATTTGTTGGGTAAATCTATTCCATCGGACTTGATAGAATACAACAACCAAAAATGGTATTTTTTTTTGAAACTATCCGACTTCAATGATGTTCATTTAGACGAAAAAATACAAATCAAAGTGTTTCATACGCCAATAGAGGTTAATTTCTGGCATTGTTCAATCCGTTGGTTTTTCGATAATCAAGATAGTAGTACTTTGACAAAGAGCCAAAGTAAAAAAATTTGGGAAAGAGCAAGAAGCTATATAATAATGATGGCTATTTTTGAAGAACCTTTTTTTGAGGAGATCCCCGAAAAATTTTATATTGAAACTCAATCACTGTTTTAAACCAACAAAAAAATTCGTAATTTTTAAAATATGTCCTTAATCATACTCATTCCCCTACTTCCGCTCATTGGTTTTATTATCAATGGCATTGGTTTTAAGAAAATACCCAATGGCCTTGTCGGTGTTATTGGCTCTGCGGGGCCTATTTTGGCGTTTATTTTGTCGTTTTATGCCTTTGGGCAGTTTAGGGCTGGCAATAATGCCCCTATTATCATTCATCTCTTCGACTGGATAAGTGTTGGCTCGCTCAATATTCCGTTTTCGTTTCAGATAGACCAGCTTTCGCTGCTTATGTTGCTGGTTGTTACGGGTGTGGGGTCGCTTATTCATATTTATTCGGCTGGCTACATGAGCCACGACGAAGGCTTTGGCAAGTTCTTTGCGTTCTTGAATCTCTTTTTGTTTTTTATGTTGCTGCTGGTGATGGGGTCAAACTACGTCATTATGTTTATTGGCTGGGAGGGCGTGGGGCTTTGTTCTTATTTGCTTATTGGTTTCTGGAACAAAAACACCAACTACAACAATGCCGCCCGCAAAGCCTTTATCATGAATCGTATTGGCGACTTAGGTTTTTTGTTGGGTATTTTCTTGATTATTCAAAATTTTGGAACAGTCGAATATATTGCCGTATTTGAAAAAGCCGCAGGATTATCGGTCGGTAATGCCGCAGTTGTAGCCATTACGTTACTGCTTTTTGTGGGTGCTATGGGCAAATCGGCACAAATACCGCTCTACACTTGGCTACCCGATGCTATGGCTGGCCCTACGCCAGTGTCGGCACTGATTCACGCTGCTACCATGGTTACGGCAGGTATTTATATGATTGTTCGTTCCAATGTTTTGTATGCACTTGCGCCATCGAGCCTCGAAATTGTGGCTATCGTCGGCCTCGTTACTGCACTAATGGCTGCCTCAATAGGTATTTTTCAGAACGACATCAAAAAAGTATTGGCCTATTCTACCGTCAGTCAGTTGGGTTATATGTTTATGGCACTGGGTGTGTCGGCCTATTCGTCGGCTATGTTTCATGTTATGACCCACGCATTTTTTAAAGCCTTGTTGTTTTTGGGTGCAGGTTCGGTCATTCATGCCATGTCCAACGAGCAAGACATCAGAAATATGGGCGGTCTTCGTAAAAAACTGCCAATTACCTTTATTACATTCCTAATTGCCACTATTGCCATCTCGGGTATTCCACCTTTTGCAGGTTTTTTCTCAAAAGATGAAATACTGGCGCACGTTTGGGAACACAACAAACTGATGTGGGTATTGGGCGTAGCTGGTTCTATTATGACCTCGTTTTATATGTTCAGACTGTTGTTTTTGACATTTTTTGGCGATTTCAGAGGCACGCACGAGCAAGCGCATCACCTACACGAGTCGCCAGTGAGCATGACCCTGCCGCTGATGGTGCTGGCCGTTTTGTCTGTTTTGGGTGGAATGTTAAATGTGCCACACGTACTGGGTGGTGGCGAGTGGTTGGCACATTTTATGGAGCCATTGTTTGAAAATGCCAAAAGTGTCAATCCTGCCTTGATGGCCGAGTTGCATATCGAATACAGTACTGAATATATGCTCATGGGTATTTCAATTGGTGCAGCTATTGTTTCGGCATTGGTGGCTTATGTGATGTACGTGAGCAAAAAATCAGTTCCAGATGCCGATGGTCAAGAAACGGGCTTACAGAAAGTGATTTACAACAAATACTATATTGACGAACTATACGATGCTGTTTTTGTATATCCAATCAAAAAACTTTCAGACATTTTTCATAGTTTTGGTGAGTTTTTTATCAATCTTGGCGTGGACGGTACAGGTGGTTTGGTTAAGTTTGGTGCAGGCCAACTACGGCAAATTCAGACAGGCGAAACAGGCTTTTATGTATTTGCCATGGTCATTGGTATTGTTTCATTGATGCTCTGGAATTTTGGTACTTTTATTTTTAAGTAAATTCAACATGATCGACATTCAGGCTGCAATACAATCGGCAACGGCTAAATTAGTGTCGGTTTATCACCCGTTAGCTATTTACTTGTTTGGTTCTTATGCTTGGGGCGAGCCAAACAAAGACAGCGACCTTGATTTTATGATTATTGTTGACGATGATATGGTTTTTGAAAAAGATATTCCAGACACATACAGAGGCCATGAAATATTGTTTGATTCAAAAATGGCAAAAGATTTGATGATAAGTCGTAAAAGCAATTTTATAAGACGGTCATTGCACCCCTCGACTTTGCACTATAAAATTTTAAAGGAAGGAATAAAGTTGTATGGAAATATTTGAAGAATGGTTTTGGAAAGCCGAACATGACCTAAAAGGTGCAAATGTACTATTTGAGCATGGGCAACTTAACGATTTGGTTGTTTATCATTCGCAACAATGTGCAGAAAAAGCCTTGAAAGGTTATCTAACATATCTTTTACAGCCGTTACATAAAACACATGACTTAGGAATATTATTAGAATATTGCAAAGTACATAATCCAGTATTTGTTCAATTATTGTCAAGAACTGTGTTTTTGAATAATTTTGATACTAAATTTCGGTATCCTGGCGATGAGTTAGAACCCAGCGAGTTGGAAACACAAATAGCAATAGAATACGCAACATATATTTTAGATTTCGTTAAACAACAGATTACACAACAGTAGATGCTTACACTTCTTCTTATACTCATTCCAGCATTGGCCGCATTGGTTGTGCTGATTAGCAAAAACAACAGTGCTAAACAAATTGCATTAGTTGGCGCAATGACCGAACTGGCCTTAGCGGCGTTTGTCTTTACCCAGTTCAAAGCCGACTCCACCCAGCAGTTTACTTTCAGCTACCCATGGATAGCGTCGCTTGGTATTTCGTTTGCGGGGGGCATTGATGGCATCAGTATTTTGTTGGTCATGCTCACGGCTTTTTTGGTGCCGCTCATTGTTCTATCCACGTTCAGACAGCCCTATAAAAGTGCATCAATATTTTATGGCCTTATCTTGTTTATGCAGGCGGCTCTGATAGGTGTTTTTACGGCAACAGATGCGTTTTTGTTTTACTTTTTCTTTGAAGCAGCACTCATTCCTATCTATTTTTTGGCAGCAGTTTGGGGTGGTGAAGATAGAATCAAAGTAACATTCAAGTTTTTTGTTTATACCATCTTTGGAAGTTTGTTTATGCTGGTTGCCTTGGTTTATCTCTACTACCAAACACCAGGCACACACAATTCAGCCATTGTAGCACTTTATAAACTGACACTTACCGCCCAACAGCAAGGTTATATTTTTGGCGCATTTTTTATTGCCTTTGCTATCAAAATGCCGCTCTTTCCATTTCATACTTGGCAGCCCGATACTTACACCGAGTCGCCGACACCAGCCACTATGCTCCTTGCAGGTATCATGCTCAAAATGGGAGTATATGGCCTGATTCGGTTTATATTGCCCATCGTACCTCTGGGGCTCAGCGCACATGGAAATATGGCCATTATTTTGTCGGTAATCGGTATAGTTTATGGCTCTGTCATTGCCATTCAGCAGCGAGACATGAAACGCCTTATTGCCTACTCGTCTTTTGCTCACGTGGGATTGATGGCGGCAGGCGTTTTTGCGATGAATCTCAATGGTATTCAAGGCGCATTGATTCAGATGTTGGCGCATGGTATCAATGTGGTAGGTTTGTTTTTTATTGTCGAAATTATATATTCTCGTACCAAAACCCGTAACATTGATCAGCTTGGAGGCATTACCCAACGCACACCCAATCTGTCAGTCTATTTTATAATTTTAATGCTTGGTAGTGTAGCCATGCCGCTTACCAATGGTTTTGTGGGTGAGTTTTTACTTTTGTCGGGTGTCTATGAATCAAATAAATGGCTGGGTGCCGTAGCGGGCTTAACCATTATTCTGGGTGCAGTTTATATGTTGCGATTAGTTCAAAAAACGATGTTTGGCGAAAAGACAGCTTTTACTGAATATTTTGCCGACTTGAGTATGAGCGAAAAAGCCGTCTTGATTCCATTGACTTTTATGGTTTTCTGGATAGGACTTTACCCTAATTCGTTTCTTAAAATCACCGAACCAGCCGTAGTTAATTTATTGCAGATAGTTCAGAAATAACCACAATGACAACTACGCTCTCACTTGCTGAAACAATCATCGAACGCCTCGAAATGGGTGAGGCTGAGGTGCGTGTGGGTGCATCGGTAGATGAATATTGTGAACTATTGGACGAACTGGAAGAACTGCCTTATGTCATCACTTATGCCGACTATGAAATCGTAGCCAAAATGGGAGAAGCAACCGAAAGACACGAACTATTGTGTGGAAATATAATAGGTATTTTTTACATGAATTATTTAGGTAAACCAAGCTATCGTGTATATGGCAGCAACTGCGCCGTTTATAGCATAGACGACGAGCGTGGCTACGACCCCGATGCGCTGGTTGTCAAAGGGCTACCACAACTATACGACCGCCCCAAGCGAGTAAAGCCAATTCTGAACCCCTATATCGTAGTCGAGGTGCTGTCAGATAGTAACAAAGGAAAAGACTTCAAGAATAAAATCAATTTTTACAAAAAAATATCGACAGTTCAGCATATTGTTTTGATAGACCAACACGAAGCCATGATAGAAACCTTCGATCGTAGCGATGACCCAGCGACGTGGCTCAATCGGGTATTTACAAACGAAAATGACATTTTAAAAATAGCTACTTTTGACGTTCCGCTTCGCTCTGTGTATCAAAATGTTCTGTATTTTAATTATTAAAAATATTTTTCATCTTTTTGAACAACACCAAAAAGGTATTTAATTCAAATCAATTTATGTTATCAATCATTTTACTGTCAATATTTGGGCTTGTTACGCTGTTTTTGGGTTTAGAAAAAGCTACTCAAAAGTTGCTCCTCCCGGCCACGTTATTTTTTGCGATGATTGCCTTGATAGCCAATTTTTTTTACTGGAATGCTCCCGATGGTATTTATTTTAAGTCAATGTTGATAGAAAACCGGCTTACTATGTCCTTTAATGGTATTGTAATACTTTCGGCTTTGTTGATTATAGCTTTAAGTCGTGGATTTGCCAAAACAGAAAACGCACAACCTGCCGAATATTATGGTATCATGTTATTTTCGTTGGTTGGTGCTATTATGATGATTGGCTACGAAAATCTGATTATGCTCTTTGTAGGTGTCGAAATACTGTCGGTCTCAATGTATGTCTTAACGGGTAGCGATAAGCGAAACTTGCGCTCAAACGAAGCCGCACTCAAATACTTTTTGATGGGCGCATTTGCAACGGGTATCATGCTTTTTGGTATTGCACTGCTTTATGGTGCAACAGGTTCGTTTAATTTGACACAAATCAAAGGCATGGTTGCGCTCACATCCGCCTCGCCTTCGCCATTGTTGTATGTTGGTTTGTTGATGTTGTTGATTGGAATGTTATTTAAAGTGTCGGCAGCACCGTTTCACTTCTGGACACCCGACGTATATGACGGCGCACCGACAATTTTTACGGCTTTTATGTCCACTATCGTCAAGACGGCTGGCTTTGCAGCTATTTTCCGTTTGCTGGGTGGTGCTTTTGGAGGGGCGTATAACTTTTGGTGGACGACATTGGCAGCCATAACCGTACTGACACTCGTAGCAGGAAACATAACGGCCGTCTATCAGCAAAGTTTCAAGCGTATGATGGCCTATTCGAGTATTTCGCACGCTGGCTATTTGTTGTTGGCCGTTACTGCTTTTACCTCACAGTCTCAAAATGCTGTTGTTTTTTATTCATTGGCTTACTCGTTGGCTACAATCAGCGCATTTGGAGTGCTGATACTGGTAGCCGAAGAAAAAAATGCACAACCTATCGAAATTGCTGAAAGCTACGATTCGTTTAATGGATTGGGCAAAAAAAACAAACTATTGGGCTTTGTCCTAACCGTTTCGATGTTGTCATTGGCGGGTATCCCACTCACGGCTGGTTTTTGGGGTAAGTTTTTTGTCTTTGGTTCGGTCATTGAGCGAGGTCAAACTTGGTTGCTGATTGTTGCTATCTTGATGTCGGCAGTGGGTATTTATTATTACTTCAAAGCCATTATTGCTACTTTCCTAAAAGACGGAAACACACCAAATATTGAACTTTCGCCTGTTTATCGAGTTGTACTGATTATAACAACTTCGGCAACCATTTTACTCGGTATTTTGCCTAATCTAATACGATAGGTGCAAGCGTAAGATACACCCTATACAACTAAACCTATTGACATTATTCGATTAAAAAAAAGCTAATTATAGTATGTAGTACATTTTGAATACTAAGATTAGCTTTGTGCAGACTTTAGTTAGCAATGATTTCAAAACATACCATTCTGAATATATTCGGAGAAAACGTCAGAAATTTCAGACGAAAACTTGACATTTCCCAAGAAGAGTTGGCACATAGAACCAACCTTCACAGAACGTATATTGGAATGATAGAACGGGCAGAGAAAAATATTACACTCGTAAATATTGAAAAAATTGCTAATGCCTTAGAGGTTAAAATTGAAGACTTACTCAAAAATAAGCATTCATGAAAGTAACAATTGAAACATTTACAGAACTACTTGATAACAAATACATCATTGTTGAGGGTTTTCGAGAACATTCAAAGGCTTCAGAAAAATATATTGATGTTACAATTGTTCAAGAAGACGGGTTTTCTTGGAAAGGTTCAATTCCTTATTTCTACCGAAGAACAGGGTTATTTATCGAAACCTTGGAAGATTTAACAAACTACTTAAACAAAATTTATCCCCTTTTTTCAAAAAAAGCAATTTCTGAATTCACGGAAACTGAAAAGAAACGGTGGAATGAAGAAATGGCAGGCAAAGAAACTACCAAAGGCTTTTTTGATAAACTACTAAATCTTGAATGGAATAGCGTACAACACGATTTGCCTTCAAATAGAAATTTTGCCCGAAGAATTCAAGACACAAAAGAATTCGGCTACACTCTTGCAACTGACACAAGGCGAACAGTAAAAGGGAAATATGAAACAGATACGCATATTCAGCTAATTCCTTTACCAAAAGGTGGCGTAACGGGTTATGAAGTGATGTCGCCAGCATTTAAAGCAAAGGCAATTTCTGTGATGGAAGCTGTAAATGTTTATGAATTAAGTACAGCAAACAAGCACGGTTTATTGCCTGACCATAAGTTTCCAGAAATTAGATGGGACGAAGAAACAAGAGCAGAAAATCCTGACGAAATGACTGAAACACAAATCAAGGAAAAATTTCAGCTTGTTGATAATCAAAGAAATCAACAAAAAAGAGAGGCTTGCAGAAAATGTTTTCAAACTGGACAAAGAGGTAAATTGTATGGCTTGAATTATTTTTATCAAGGCGATGAAAATTGGTCAAAAGAATTCCCAAGAGTTGGAAAAGAAGCAGAAAAGGGTTGCGTTGGTTGTGGCTGGTATGATATTCAAAAATGGAGAACGAGTTTAAATGATTTTATCAGTAAAAATAAGTCCTAAATTTTGCATACTATAATTGTCTTTTTGTATCTTTGTCTAAGAAATTTAGTGTAATATGATAGATAAATTAACATTTGGTAGTGTGTGTTCGGGTATAGAAGCTTCTCAATTAGCCTTTGCACCTTATGGATTTAAGCAATTATGGAGTTCTGAAATTGCAGAATTTCCCTCGAAAGTGTTAGATTATCATTACCCTAATATTCCGAATTTAGGAGATATGATTGGACTTCCCGAGTTAATTTTAAAAGGTAAAGTTGAAGCACCAGATTTACTCTGTGGAGGTACACCATGCCAAGCATTTTCTCTTGCAGGTTGGAAAAACGGCTTAGAGGACAAAAGAGGACAACTTACAATAACTTTCATAGAAATTGCAAATGCAATTGACAAAATAAGACTACAAAACAATAAAAATAATTCTATCATTCTTTGGGAAAATGTTGAGGGCGTTTTAAATGACAAGACAAATGCCTTTGGTAATTTTATAGCTGGGTTAGCTGGTTTTGACGATGAAATAAAAGTATCAAAATGGACAAAATCGGGCTACTTAGAAGGCCCAGATAGAAATGTAGCTTGGCGAGTAATTGATGCGAAATATTTTGGACTTTCTCAACAAAGAAAAAGATTGTATGTTCTTGCAGGTGGTAAAGATTTTCGACCTGACCACGTTTTATTTGAATTCGACAACCAAAATATTGTAAAAAAATTAAAAATATCAAAACAAGATAATACAAAGAATAATATTTACAACTTGTTTTCTCAAAGCGTTTCGACAGACCGCCAAAATATTGACGAGAATAAAGTATTTTACAAAGGCAATTCAAAATTTGAAGTTTTTAGAGAATATACAGATTGCCTGTATTCCGCTTATGGAACAAAATGGAATGGGAATGCTGCTGCTTACAATGGTTCATTATATATTGCCCAAGACGACAAAATTAGAAGATTTACACCTTTGGAATGTGAAAGACTAATGGGGTTTCCCGACAATTATACTTCCGTGAATGGAAATAGCGACACAAATCGTTTTCAGGCTATTGGAAATTCGTGGGCAGTTCCAGTTGTAGAATGGATTGGTAAGAGAATCAACTTATTTGCAAAAAAATCAGATAGTCAGGAAATAATTAGTTGGCAAAAATCGGCAAAAAAGAGTAAGAATAATTTGAGTGCCAATTTATTCTTACTTGATAATATATTTTCAATCAATCAATCTTTGTACCTAAACAGCTCAACAATACCCAATAAACCAATAGAAAGTAATATAAAAGACATAGTTCAAGTAGATAATGTACCTAATAAATTTTATTTAAGTCCACAAGCCTGTAAAGGAATTCTTAGACGAAAAAAGGAGAAAGACATGAAAATGAATACTCAACTTGAAATACTAATGACAGAAATTAGCGTACAAGGACACGTATTACAAGAAGCGTAGAAAATAGTAGAAAGATTTTGAACTAAGTCAATCGCACGGGCGACCTGTTTGGAACAAAACCGCATCGGCAGTCCGACCAGTACCAGTCAAGGGCGGACGAATCCCGAACTTTCTCTTTTTATAAATATTTTTTTGCTAATCAGCTATAAAAAGTACACACTTATAAAGTCAAAGACCTTATGAGTGCTATTATTCATCATTTAACATTCATCATTTACATACAGTGGATATTTTTGAAAAACTACTTGGCTATCAAGGGCCAATCGGAGCGGCGGCCAAAGAATTAAAAAGTCATCATTATTTTTCTTTCCCAAAATTAGAAGGCGAACTCGGCCCAAGAATGAAATTTTTTGGTAAAGATGTTCTTAACTGGAGTCTGAATAACTATTTGGGTCTGGCCAATCACCCCGAAGTACGCAAAGCCGATGCCGAAGCTGCCGCAAGGTGGGGGCTTGCCTATCCGATGGGCGCACGTATGATGTCTGGAAATTCTGACTTACACGAGATTTTTGAAAAAGAATTAGCTGAATTTGTAGGTAAAAAAGACTCATTTTTGCTCAATTATGGCTACCAAGGCATTATGTCGGTTATTGAATGTGTGTGTGGGCCACGCGACGTGATTGTCTATGATGCAGAGTCGCACGCTTGTTTGATAGACGGTATCAGACTACACAAAGCCAAGTCGGGCGAATATTATAAGTTCAACCACAATGACATGGCCAGCCTCGAAAAAAACCTACAACGAGCCACCAAAGTAGCCGAAGAAAAAGGTGGTGGTATATTGGTCATTACCGAAGGCGTTTTTGGAATGTCGGGCAAGGTGGGGAGCATTGACAAAGTAGTAGAACTAAAAAAGAAATATAGTTTTAGGTTATTGTTGGACGATGCCCACGGTTTTGGAACAATGGGCGAAAATGGTGGTGGAGTGGGTGAGATGCTGGGCGTAACCAAAGGCATAGACCTATATTTTTCGACATTTGCCAAGTCTATGGCAGCCATTGGAGGTTTTATAGCTTGCGATGACGAAGATATTATCATGTTTTTGAAATACAATATGCGCTCGCAGACGTATGCCAAAGCCCTACCGATGCCTTATGTTGAAGCTGGCCGCCGCCGCTTAGAACTCATCAAGCAACACCCCGAACTTCGTACCAAACTCTGGGAAAACGTCAATGCGCTTCAAAATGGCCTGCGTGAGCGAGGCTTTGACATTGGCGAAACAACATCGCCCGTTACACCCGTTTTCTTCAAAAGCGAAGGCGGCTTGTATGAAGTAACACAGTTGGTGAGAGATATGCGTGAGAATATGGGCGTTTTTTGTTCAATAGTCGTCTATCCTGTCGTACCCAAAGGCCAAATCATGCTTAGACTCATTCCGACAGCTTCACATAGCCTCGAAGACGTAGCTTATACCCTTGACTGTTTTGATAAAATGAGAGAAAAACTCAACGCTGGAGAATATAAAGCAAAGGAAGTAGCAACGGCTATTTAGGATAATGAAGGGAATGAAAACAATGAAAGAAATGAAACGAAAATTAGCAATTAGTTTCCACTCCAACGGGGTGGCTTGTGCTAAGTCAG
>JAYVJH010000708.1:0-20528 GCA_043769455.1 Runella sp.
AATCGAAATTTTTCGGTTTCTATCGAATCTAACTTTAAAGCTTTTTATAGAAATTATAGATTAAATAACTATTCATTTGGAGTGGTTATAGTAACAGCAAACGGCCCTATATCAAGCCCCGCAACAGCAGGGATAATACTACCCAGTTTTGAAACCTCTGTTGTAGCAGGTGTTTTTGAGGTTCAACCTTTACAAACTTTCAATTTCTCATATCATTTTTAAAAAAATAGAAATCATGAAAAATATCATTAAATCAATTTGCTTAACTGTCTTTATATCTCATTCAGCGGTAAGCCAAATCAATCTTTATTACGTTTACCTTGATAACGTACCCTACCTAAACGGGTCTAATGTAACTCTAAATTGTGGAGTTCAGAATATTCAAGTCTAAGCTTGTTTTTCAAATGGTTTAGGGGGTTGTGTAAGCGCACAGTGTCCTAACACCATTTCACTACCCCTTAATTGGAGTTCTGGCAATACTTCAAATAATGGCTGTAGTATTGCCGTTACAACCGATGCAACAACAGGAGGGCGTATTGCGATTACTGCTAAAGAGGGTGGAAAAGATTATCCATTTTATCTTGACATTGTAAGACCTATACCCCCGAGTCCTTCAATACTTGGCTTATCAAATCCAACTATTTTGTGTAATGGCCAAAGTCAAAATGCTACCGCTGGATTTACTGCTTTCACGTCTTACTATCAATGGGGCAGCGATGGTAGCACTCAAGTTTCACCATATGGGAATGTGTCTTCAAATGCAATGGTAACGACTACTGGAATAGGGAAAGTTAAAGTTAAAGCGATTGCAGACCCTGCTACTGGATGCCCTAATAGTGATTGGACTTCTATAAACGTGTACTCAACGCCGATAATTTCCAGCAAAACGGTCAATGGCTCGGCGGCGCAGCCAACCAACTACACAGGGTCGTCGCCTACGCTCAACGTTTATACAGAAAACACAGCCAATAATTGTACGTAGAGTATAGTAGGGGGTAGTGGTTTTTTATCGAGTAATGGTTTTACTTGTGGGGCAACTATTTATGGCACTACTTTATTAGTCAAAGCCCAAACAGGTAATAATTGTGGCAACGGTGAGAGTTATACGTTTTATCTCGTCAAAAATAGCTACCGCATGGCATCACCCAATCCTGTCAAGGCAGGCACAGCTATTCGTGTTGAGTTCGACGACAAAAAAGCCGCCGAAGCAACTGTCGAGAGTATAGTGCTGTACAACGAAAAACAAAAAATAGTGTGGTCGTTGGACAAAACAGAAGCCCAAAATTATTTTAAAGAAAAGGCATATTTTGATATCGAAACCAAGGGCATACCAAGCGGTACATACTATTTACACTTACAAATAGCTGACAAAAAACAAATAGAACGATTGATAATTGAGTAAAGTAAACGAACAACAAAGAGGTATTGAGCGTCTGAAGCGGCTCGATACCTCTTTTGTGTTTTCAGCGTTTTATCTATTGGTTTGAACAATTCACTGAAAAAGGCGTTATTGCAATACAAAATGACCAAAGCTATGCCACATACTCGATTTATAGAAACTGTCAAGCGAGTCGATGACCTCATCAAACGCAAAGCAACTGGCACACCTACCGAAATGGCCGCTCGGTTGGGCTGTTCCGAGCGAACTTGGTTTAATCTTCTTGACCAATTAAAAACTGACTATCAGTTTCCGATAATGTATTGCCGTAGCCGTGAATGTTACTATTATACTGACGAAGTACCTCACTGGAACGACTTTGTCGTCAGAGTGCTGGGAAGTCCTGCTCCTATTTTAACCCTTTGAGATAGGCCAACGAGAGCGGAAGTTGATTGATGGCGTTTGGGTTTTCGTCTTCAATATAAAAATGCTGCACACCTGCTTGTATGGCTGCCATCAAAATAGCCCCCATGTTTTGCTGCCCTTGCCCATGTACGCAGTCGTTAGATATAGGCGAGCCGCCCGAATATACGCCTGTCTCTTGGCCCCAAGCCATGTCTTTGAGATGTAACGACAAAAAACGATTGGGGTATTTTTTTAATAACAATGCAGGATTTTCGCCTCCGTGCAAAGCCCAATATACGTCCATCTGAAAGTCGGCCACGGTAGGTTTCATGAGTTTGGCCAAATAGTCAAAATAAGTACCGTCGCTGTCTTTCATTGGTCTAAACTCGTACCCATGGCAATGATAATAAAACCTGATGCCGTTGTCTTTGAGCTTTTGGCCTGCTTCATTAAAGACAGCAGCCCCTTTTTCAGCATCGGCTTTGGTAAATATTTTGAGGTGGGGAATCCAAGCTGTCCCTACTTTATTGACCCCAAATAGCTTGGCCTCTTTGATTATGCCCTCAATGTCGTTTTTATATCGGTCAAAGTCAAAAAGCATACCGCTGGCTCGTAACCCCACTTTGTTCATTTCAGCCTTAAAGTTTTCGGCAGTTAGGCCATAATACCCCGCCACTTCGATTTCATTAAAACCCATGGCTTTCATTTTTTGGAGCGTTTCGGGTACGTTCTTTTGGAGTTCTGTTCTGAGACTGTATATTTCTAAACCAATTTTGTTTTTGGTCAAACTCGCCAAGTCCAACTTTGTTCCTCGTCCATTTTGTTGCCAAACTTGTATTTTTTGAGCCAAATTACTATTTATTCCCAACACATCTAAGTCTCCATCGCTGTCAATATCGGCCAATGTACCAGTATTTTTACCCCAATTTTTTTTCAATAATTCTTTTCTAAAACCACCACGCCCATCGCCATAATAAATCACGGCTTCGGCTATTTCGGCGGTCAAAAAATCAAGTAGCCCATCGTTGTTAATGTCGGCGGCTTGGAGTGTATGCAACAAACCGACTACTTCAAAGCCCAACTCTCGACTTTTCCATTTGCTTGCATCTGTTACCGAATCTGTGCCTTCGTCGCCTTTCCACTCGTTGATTGTAAGTTTTTTGTTGGCCACTCCAATAATTTGTAGCGTTCGGCCTTGCCTAAATTTGCCAACAGCTACCATTTTGCCTGACTTACCGATTTCAATAGTTCTAAAATTTCCATTCTGATATTTGTACCAATTTGAGCCTGTTACCAAGTCGTTCCAGCCATCGCCATCTACATCGCCCACAGCACCTTCTATTTTTATGCTTGTGTTGTTGATTTTGTGCATAAACTTTGTTGCTTCAAATACCTCATCTGGTAGCTGGCTACGAGTTTTGGTACTACTGAGCCACGCTTGGGCTACAGCGAGGTTGCTCATGGCGAGCAGGCAGCAAATTACAGATAGCTTTTTCATTGGTTGGAAAATCGTTGTAAATAAGATATGCAATTTATATAAAACTAATTTCTCAAACAATGAAGCCGCATTTGCGACTTGAATCCAGCTTTTTATTCCTAAGCGTATTTTAGGTTCGACAGCTTGAAGACTGAAAACTGTTTTTGTAACAAATAATATCCTCCAAACAACACCACAGAAAAGAGTACGTCGCCCATGAGTGTGCCTTTGTAAAACGGTAGCCCTGCCGCATAGCAAGTAGCCAAGCCACCCAAGTTTTGCGGATAAATACTACTACCAATCCAACAGCCGAAGTTTGAAATCAAAAAGAATATTATACCAGAACCAACGGCACCACCCAACACTTTGAGAGCCGATACATTGGTTTTATAGAGAACCACACCCATGAGCGTGATGAGCAGGTAAGAACCATATTGCCAATAAAAACCTTCATAAAACCATGTAAAGTTTGGGTAATATTGACTGTAAATGACATTGTTTATAAACAAGTCGCTGGCCCAAGTGGCTGCAATCGGAACCAAGAATGCTTGCCAGCGTTTGGCAAAATGGGCGGCTCCAAAAAGACCAATGGCCGCCAAAGGAGATATGTTTGCACCATGAGGAATGATACGACTAAATGCCGCCAGAACGATTATGGCCGCCAAAATACCGAATTGTAGTTTAATTTTATTCATCTGATTGTAACTAATTTTACGCAAAGTTAATACGTTTTGTTGGTTAATTTTGTTTGAAATTCTTTTTTTGAATTACCTGTTTTTGAATTGTCCAAAAATTAGCCTTAGTTTTACCCGTTAATTTATAATTTATTAGTTGTTATCATCCGTTTTTCACTTCTCACTACTTAATGCACTCTCTCAAGCTCAAACGCCCACTCTGTTTTTTTGATTTAGAAACAACTGGTATCAACATTCAGAAAGACCGAATTGTTGAAATCAGTGTTGTGAAGGCCATGCCCAATGGCGATATTGTTTGCAAAACGCACCGAGTAAACCCAGAAATGCCAATACCCGTTGAGTCGAGTATGATTCATGGAATATATGACGAAGATGTAAAAGATGCGCCAACGTTCAAAAATTTTGCCAAATCGCTGGTACAATTTTTGGAAGGCTGCGACCTGGCGGGCTTCAACAGCAACCGTTTTGATGTACCGATGTTGGTCGAAGAGTTTTTGAGAGTTGGGGTAGATTTTGACACTAAAAACCGTAACTTGGTTGATGTTCAGCGTATTTATCATCTTATGGAGCCTCGCAATTTGGGAGCCGCTTATAAATTTTATTGTAACAAAACCCTCGAAAACGCCCACAGTGCCGAAGCCGACACTTACGCTACTTTTGAGGTGTTAGATGCTCAAATAAAACAATATGCCTCGGCAACGCTCAAAGACGACAAAGGCGACGACTATCACCCAATTGCAAACGATATGGAAGTGTTGCACAAGCTAACGTCGTCCAAAATTGTGGATTTTGCCAACCGAATGACTTTCAATGCCAAAGGCGAAGAGATTATCAATTTTGGCAAACACAACGGCAAGCGTGTGGTGGACGTACTCAAACAAGAGCCAAGCTATTATGACTGGATTATGAAAGGCGATTTTACGCTTGATACCAAACGCAAGCTGACCGAAATCAAGATGCGAACCGCTTTTGGTAACTAGACCTTGGTTGCAGGGTTGCCAAAAACACGGCTCTTGGCTGGTACATCGGCCACCACAACCGCTCCAGCACCCACGCTTGCGCCCTTGCCTACACGTACACCAGCTACGACCACTGCGCCAGAACCAATAAAAGCATCGTCTTCAATCGTTGCGCCAGCCCCAATTAGGCACCCTGCGCCCAAGCTGACGTAATCGCCGATGACGGCATTGCGTTCTATTATGGCGGCAGTTTGTATCAGGCAATGGTTGCCGATGGCCGCCATTGCACCCAAAACCGCCCGTGCTGCAACAAGGTTGCCATGGCCCAATAATGACATTTTGGACATCAACGCCGACTCGTGTATGGCATTGACGGGCATAATGTGGCGGCGTTGGTTGAGCATTTCTACCAAGTTTTTGCGAACCACCCGGTCTTCGATGGCTACAAAGGCTTCACATTTTTTGCCAATTAGTTTCAGATAACCATCGTCGTCGGTGCTGCCCAAAACAATGATGTCGTTGAACTCTGATTTGTGTAGGCTGGCATCATCGTCCAAAATTCCATAAATAACTACACCATTGCGGCCAAAAATGTCAAGTGCTACTTGGCCTATGCCTTTTGCACCAAAAATAATAACAGGGTTTTCCATTGAAGACTATTAAATCGTTGTTGTTTTCTTAAATTATGATACAAAGTTACAAGAAAGCGAGCGCAAATAGTTGTAAAATTATCGTTCATCTGCACATTAAAATTTCTTAAAAAAAACATCTGGCAGTTTAATGGAACTATATTTGCAAAAAAACTAATTAGCGGTGATTTTAAGAACTGAAAATTTAATTAAAAAATACGGTGCAAGGCTCGTCAACGACAATGTGAGCTATCAGGTGGCGCAGGGCGAAATTGTGGGGCTACTCGGCCCCAATGGCGCAGGCAAAACTACGTCGTTTTATATGGCTACGGGGCTTGTAAAACCCAATAGCGGCAAAGTTTTTTTGGACGATAAAGACATTACCGACCTACCAATGTACAAACGTGCAAGGCTTGGTATAGGTTATTTGGCCCAAGAGGCATCTATTTTTAGGTCTTTGACGGTCGAAGAAAATGTAATGGCAGTGTTGGAAATGACCGATATGCCCAAAGCAGACCGCAAAGCCAAAGTAGAACAACTCCTCGAAGAGTTTAGTCTCATGCACGTTCGCAAGAGCAAGGGCATGGTGCTGTCGGGTGGGGAGCGGCGGCGTACCGAAATTGCTCGCTGCTTGGCCGTGGACCCTAAGTTTATTTTGTTAGACGAACCTTTTGCAGGGGTCGATCCCATCGCAGTTGAGGATATTCAAAATATTGTATCAAAGCTCAAATTTAGAAATATCGGTATCTTGATTACCGACCACAACGTAAACGAAACGCTCTCCATCACTGACCGTGCTTACTTGCTTTTTGAAGGAAAAATATTAAAACAAGGTTCTCCCGAAGAACTCGCCGCCGACCCACAAGTACGCCGTTTGTATCTTGGCCAAAGTTTTGAACTCAAACGAAAAGTATAGATTTTGCAATAATTTGCAGTTTTGTGCAATTTTATATGCGTTAAGTTGCATTTTTTCTATCAAAACCGTTATTATTGTGGCCACAATTTTAACCTATGATAAACATACAATCGCCCGGCCACGATTCAAGCCCACGTCAGTCGTGGCTTGACGACTGGCGAGCGCACCAGCACCGATACAAGTCGCAATATACGAGTGGCCATACGTCTTTTGTCAGTAATTTACTTCCCGAACTGGCAGTACGTTTAGATGTATTTCAGGTTTTGGGTCTTTTGGCTCAAAAGTTAGGAGCAGACTTACTGGCACAAGCACTCAATCCTTATCATACCGTGCCGTCGTCGGTGATACAAGAGCCAGATAGTCAATGGCTCAAAAAGTCGAATATGGTCGGGGTCAATGTCCGCACCATCGGTAGTTTTTGGAACGTTGTCAAATATGCCCTTACGCTACCTCGAAGCCACGACTCTGTGCATCTGTTGCCTATCTGGGAGCCTGGTGTGGTGGGTAGTTTGTATGGAAAAGTAAGTTGGAATATCAACCAAGAATTTTTTAGTGATGAACTCGCTCGAGCCATTCCGAGCTTAGATACTGTCGAGCGGCAGCTAAAAGTTACCGTAAACTTGCTACACGCCATGGGCAAGTCGGTAGGGCTTGATGTGATTCCGCATACCGATCGTTTTTCTGAAATCGTTATCATGCACCCTCGTATCTTTGAATGGGTAAGTCGTGAAGGTAGCCAACTTGTAGATTATTCTCAAAACGTGTGGCAAAACGTAGAAAAAGCCATCTGGCAATGGTTACAAAAAAATGGGACTGCCGATGGTAGCCCGCTTGATTTTGAACCAGATATACTCTTTGATCCGTCCAACACAAATCTTACCGACCAACAACGCCAGTCTATTGTTTTTGGTGCTGGCTGGGACCAAGCCTTGCGCCTCAAACGGCGGATATGGCTCATTCAGTTTTTGGTTTATGAAGGATTTGAAACACTACCCATGACGATGGCCCCGCCCTATCGTGGGCTACATATCAATCCCAAAGCCTTTACTGTCGATGAGCGTGGCACTCGTTGGTATCAGTATGAGTTTGACAAACCGCAGGCTATGTCTCGGGTCTTTGGGCCATTGACTCGCTATCGGTTTTTTGATTCTAAAAACAATAATAAAAACTGGGAATTGGACTTTGAAAAGCCTAATATGGCCGCTTGGGACTATTTTCGGCGCAAATATCTGGAATGTCAGCAGCAATATAATTTTGATTTCATGCGAGGCGATATGGCTCACGTGCAGATGCAACCGCAGGGCGTGCCTGCACAGCCAGGTGTATTTTATGACCCACTCAAAGCCACCAAAAAGCACATTCAGCAGCACGGAACGCCTCACTTTGCGTTTTATGCCGAAACATTTTTGGCCCCTCCCAATGTAATGGGCTACGGCAACGAACCCGACCATCTGGAGGCTATCGATGCCGATGCTACTCTGGGCGATTTGCAGTCGTCTGTGGTAGCATCTAAGCAGTTTATGCAACGTTTTGCTGAATATGATAATTATTGTAAAACCAAACAATTTGCACCCAGTTGGACGGTTATCACTGCCGACAAAGACGACCCCCGTTTTGATGAGTTTTATCGACATGGAAATTTAGTACGTTACTTCATTGCCCTTTTCTTGACCGATATGCCGAGTTATTATAGTCTGGGGTTTGAAGTTAGAGGTCAAAATTTGGAACGAAACAAAAACGAAAGCTATACAAAGCTCTATGTATTTAAAATAACCGATGACTCAGAAACCGATAAAGTTACGCACGGGCCTTTTGAATGGGGAAATAACGGCGTACATTTTGAAGCGATAAATCGATTACGACTTTTTGGTGAAAGTATCTGGGCTAATATTGCCAATAAAGCCACCAGATGGATAATTTCGCCCGATTCGTCGGCTAAGTGTATGCTGGTAGCGTGGACACAGGCCAGCCATTCTGACTATGTATTTATTGTTAATCTGTCGGCAACAACAACCGAAAAATTGCCAGATAACGTTTGGGACAAAATCAAAGACTATTCGTTGGTTTACAATTCAGAATCAGTAGATAATAATTTGTTTTTTGCAAAAATTTTGCCAGAACAGACTTTGGTTTTGAAAATCAAGTAATTGAGTAAAATTAAGTAGTCGTGAGCATATAGTACGGTGTCTTGAGTTAAATACAATGCTGTTAATCAGTAAGTTATCAAAATTAAAACACCATATTACTTTTGAATAAGTACTTAAGCTCTGTTGCCAATTTAGCAAACCGTCATTCAATCATTCATAATTCTACATTAGTATTTAGTTGGTGTTAATATATTTTTACTTTTGCTGCCAATGTTGCCCAACACAAGCCCAAAAGTGCAATTAAACTGATGGCAATGGTAAGCCCAAAAGCATTAGATAAAAAACCGATGATGGCCGGCCCAGCCAAAAACCCTGCAATACTAAATGTATTCATGGTAGCCAACCCTGCACCTTTGGCCATGTTGGGTATGCGTGCAGCACTGCCATATAATATTGGCGCACCACACGATACTCCTGCTCCTATCATACCAAAACCCAGAATTGTGGTGTAGGTATATGGCAGTAGCACGGCCACCAAAATACCCACGGTAGCCAATATACCTCCAAAAACTAACACTCGGCTGCTACCAAAACGAGGCACAAGCGAGTCGCCAACAAAACGACCTGTGGCCATGAGTAGCGCATAACCAGCAAAACCCCAACCAATAAAAAAACTATTGGCCTTGACGATGTCTCGCACATAAATCGCTGACCAGTCGGCCATGATGCCCTCGGTAATGTTGATGCAAAGACTAATGGCAACCATGCCGAGTAATGGGCCAGTTGGCCATATAAATTTTGAGCCGTTGTTGTCTGTATTTTTTTCTTCGTAAATACTCAAAATAGTTTTCTGAATAGCAAAAGCAAGTACAAATACAAACAGGGAGATAGCCCAGACTTGTATAATGGCTGGTGTTTTGAGGCCAATCAAAAAACTGGACAGAGCTGCGCCCACCATACCTCCAACGCTAAACATACCATGCGAAGTGGACATAATATTGCGACTTTCGTGTTTTTCGATGGCGGTTACGCAGGTGTTCATGGCTACATTTGTAGTAGCCAGACACATACCAGTAACAACCAAACTAAACGATGTAAGCCAAATAGAGGGACTACTTACGGGCAAAGCATAAGCAATGGCCATAGCCGCCATGCCCCAAATAGTACTGTGCCGCATACCAAAACGGTTGATGATAAGCGTAGCAAATGGATTCATGAAAGTAGAACCAAAGGGCATACTGAGCAATAAAACACCAAGTTGAGCATCGTTCAAGTCGAACTTAGCTTTGATATATGGAATGAGCGTAACCCAATTGCCAAACAAAAAGCCCATCGAAACAAAAACCAGCCCAACGGCCCAGCTACGAGGGTGTGTAAAATACGCTTTGAGGTGAGACAGCATTTGATATAAATAGAAGTAGTGCTACAAAAATAGGGACAAAATGATAACTTTTAGTGTTTTACAGATCGATTGTTGGTAAGCACTTTGGTTAGTATTCTCTATAATTTTTGCAAATACTTGCGAAAAATCGGAACTTTGTGGTTATTTTGTAATATCAACGCCATTTATGTCGTTTAAAAACTCTATTACTCAAAAATTACGTACGACAAACCCATTGATATGATGCCCTTCAAATCCAGTTTATTTTTATTGATACTACTCTTTGTGAGTTTAGTTACTGTTGCCCAAGATTTGCCCGACTGGGAAAACCCCGCTGTCATCAGTCGCAATACCGAACGCCCCCACGCCACACTTTTACCCTATGCCAGCGAAGCAACTGCGCTACGGTTTGACAAATCGGCATCGCCCAACTATAAATCTCTGAACGGTAGTTGGAAATTTAAGTGGGTACAAAACCCGTCAAAAGTACCAGGTGATTTTTTTCAGCCAAATGCTAACACTTCAGCCTGGGACAATATCCCTGTGCCCTCCAACTGGCAAGTTGTGGGCGCACGTGAAGGCCGTCCTTACGACAAACCTATTTTTACAAACATCAAACACCCTTTTAAGGTCAATCCACCAAAAATAGAAGCCGATACCAACGCCGTCGGTATTTACAGAACTACATTTTCGATTCCCAACAATTGGCGTGGCCAAGAAGTATATCTACATTTTGCTGGTGTCCAGTCGGCTTGTTATGTGTGGGTCAATGGCTTGCAAGTAGGCTACCACGAAGACGGCATGACTCCCGCCGAGTTTAATGTTACCAAATACCTTAGAGGAGGCGAAAATCATGTTGTGGTGCAGGTTATTAACTGGTCGGACGGAAGCTATTTAGAAGACCAAGACTACTGGCGTATTTCGGGTATTTTTAGAGATGTTTATCTGTTTACGGTACCAATGGTGCACATCAGAGATTTTTATGTTGTTACCGACTTAGACGAGCAATACCAAGATGCCACGCTGCGAGTATCGATGTTTGTCAAAAACTTTTCGTCAGCTGTTCAAGACCGCTACCAGATTAAGTTTGCACTTTATGACTCAGAAAATCGTGCTGTTTTATCAGATGCCGTCAAGAGTATTCCGATGATGGATCCCAAAGACGAGTCGTATCTTACCTTTAATGTACCAATAGCCGAACCAAAAAAATGGTCGGCAGAAAGTCCTAATCTGTATCGACTGACGATGCAAATCATTAACCAAGAAGGCCGCACGCTCGAGGTAATTAGTAGCCAAGTTGGTTTTAGAGAAATCAACTGGCGTGGCGACAACGGGCTTTTGCTTGTCAATGGCAAGCCCATCACGCTCAAAGGCGTAAATAGACATGAGTTTGACCCCACAACAGGCCGTGTCATTAGTCGTGAGTTGATGATTAAGGACATCAAGCTGATGAAACAAAACAATATCAATTCCGTCCGAACGTCTCACTACCCCAACGACCCACTCTGGTATGACCTTTGTGATGAGTACGGCTTATATCTGATAGACGAAGCCAACATTGAGAGCCATGAACTGTGGCAACAGCGCAATGCCAGCCCAGCCAATCGGCCAGAGTGGCGAGAAGCCTTTAATGCCCGAGGCAAAGCAATGGTAGAACGAGACAAAAACCACCCGTCTGTTATTATATGGTCGTTGGGCAACGAAACAGGATTTGGCCCAAACTTTGATGATATGGCTCAAATCGTTCGACTCATTGACCCAACTCGACCAATTCATTACGAAGGACGAGCCAATTACCCAACTGATTTTAAGCAAGTCAGTCAGTCTTTATCAAACTTTGACATCATCAGCACCATGTATCCGTCTGTGGCTGGTATGGTGGCATTGATGGAAAAAGACCCAAGCCGCCCTGTTATTATTTGTGAATATGCTCACGGAATGGGTAATAGTATTGGTAATTTACAAGATTATTGGGACGCTATCGACAAATATCCACGACTACAAGGAGCATTTCTTTGGGATTGGGTGGACCAAGGATTGTTCCTAAAAGACGAAAATGGCAATTCATATATTGACCACATCAATTATATTGACGGAGCAAATGCTGGTGATGGTCTTGTTAATCCTGACCGTAAACCGCAGCCCGAAATCAACGAAGTAAAGCACGTATACCAGTATGTAAAATTTTCGGTAAAAGACTCACTAACAACAGAAAACCAGCAAGTTAAAATAAAAAATACCTACGATTTTATTGACCTAAATGATTTTATAACAACTTGGCAATTATTAGAAAATGGAGTAGTAGTAGCCCGTGGTGAGATTGATAACCTCAACTTGGCGGCAGGTACCGAAAAAACTATATCCGTTCCATTTCAGATTCAAAATACCAAACCTGGTGCTGAATATTGGCTAAATATAAGCACAAAGACAAAGGAAAAGTCACTGTGGGCAGAGGCTGGCCATGAAGTAGCTTTTCATCAGTTTGCTATCAAAACTACGGTAGTTCCAAAAATACCGCTTACTTGGGTAGGAAATCCAACAGTAAAAATAAACTTGATGCGTGGAAGCGGTCTCAAACTGGTTGGACCAAATTTTAATATTACTTTCGACCGCCAAAGTGCTGGTATGTCGTCGTTTATGTTCAAAAATAAAGAACTGATTAGTAAATCTCTCAAACCAAATTTTTGGCGTGTACCGACCGATAACGACGAAGGTGGTGGTAAATTGGGCTATGGCTACCGCTGGCGTGCCGCTGGTTTAGATAGTTTGCGATTGCTCAACAGCGACCAGCGAGTGGAGCAAGTAAGCCCACAAGTAGCACGGGTTTATGTACAGAGTACTTGGGCAGGCAAAAAGTGTAATTTTATTGTCAAAAATACCTACACCGTCTTTCCGACAGGTGATGTTGAGGTCAAAAACACAATTACTATCACCGGCAATGCTCCACCATTGGCTAAGGTAGGTTTTCAGATGCAGCTACCCGCTTCTTTCAAAAACTTCAAGTGGTATGGCCGTGGCCCTTTTGAGAGCTACTGGGACAGAAAATCGGCAGCACTGATGGGTGAATATGCAGGCAAGGTAACTGACCAATATTTTCCGTATATAATGGCTCAAGAAAGCGGCAATAAAAGTGATGTGCGTTGGGCAGCAGCTACCGACTCGCTTGGCTTTGGGTTGTTGGTACAGGGCGCGCCCAATGTCAGTATTCACGATTTTACAGATACAGACTTGCTCGAAGCCAAAAAAACCCAAAATTTACCACATGGTTTGGCAACAATCTTAAATTTAGACTACCAGTTAATGGGTCTTGGTGGAGATGATAGCTGGACACCTCGCACGCACCCAGAATATTTATTGACATCAAAAGAATATACCTACACATTTCGTATCAAGCCGATAGATGCTACTGTTAATATTGGCGAGATAATAGCAACCGCTTTGCCAGAAATAGCAGGACGCTCGGCTGAATTGACAGCTTTGGGTATGCCTATTTCGGCAGTCAAAACAGAGCAAAGCCCCGCTTCGCAAACTGCCGCAAAGATTGCCCTTGGTATTCCAGCGGTTGTCAAGCAAGAAGTGCAGGTTGCCAAAACCACAACACCACCAACTATTGAAGAAATAGAGGCCAAAATAGAAGCTACGCAGGCTCGAAAGTACACAAAAAGAAAGTCGTCTTATCGAAAATATACCTACCGTCATAGCCGTCATGGTAAAGCCAAGCCTCGCTATGCAGTGAGAGCCAAGGCAAAGGTCAAAACCACGCCTCGTGCTAAAAAAATTGTCAGAAAAGCCAAACGTAAAGTGGTCGTAAAACAAAAAAAGTGATAATGAAAATTTTGTTTTGTACCAATGCTTTTGAAAATGTAACTAACGGGCCTGTCAGGTTTGCTAATATTATTTTGGATATTAACAAGCTATTTCCTGAACATGAATTGCGAATCTTGACCGAAGATGTGTCTGAAAGTCGATTAGCTGATTTGAAATACGTTTATAAACTTGATGTGGTCATTCCCAAAGTCTTGAAGCCTTTTGGGCAGATTTTGCGTTGGTTTATTTATTATAGAAAAGTAAAGCAAATTGAGCAAGAATATAACTTCGATGTTTTGGTTTATATCAATTCGTTTAATGGCCTTTGGGCAAGTATCGTATCGGACAAGCCGACGGTGGGTATGATAAACGATGAAAAAAATATGCTGGCCATTTGGCAAAACTTTGAATTGAAAAGCCTGTGGATTAAGCGGTTTACGTTTCAGTTTTTTGAACGATTATCTGCAAAAAAACACAAACTCATTATTGCCAATTCCGACTATCTCAAAAATAAAATCACGGCAACCTATCAGTTACCCGTTCAGAAAGTACGAAAACTATATAAATCTATTCCGCTTGATGGTTTTGAATACAACGCCCACCGAAGTTTTGAGCAGCCAATCAAAATCTTGTTTGTCAAGGCCGACTATTTAGTAGGCGAGTTGCCAATAGTAGCCAAAGCACTCAAAAGTCTATCTGACTACCAATTTTTATTGACCGTCGTTGGCCCAGAGCCGTTGTTTGAAGCACACCTGCGCTCTTTGTTTGTTGATATTTCTAATCTGACACTCAACTATGTGGGGCCACAGCCGCAGGAACGGGTTTTTGAGTATATGCAAAGCCACGCTATTTTTTGTGTTCCATCATATACCGAAGCCTTTGGAGTAGCCAATATTGAGGCGTTGGCGCACGGCCTTTCGGTAGTAAGTTCAAACGTGGGGGGTATTCCAGAAGTATTAGACGGTGGTAAAAATGGCTGGCTTACCGAGCCAAGCAATGCCCAAAGCCTTGCAGCTGCCATTCGAGAGTGTATCGAAAAGCCAGAACTCAGACTACAAAAAGCAGAAAATGGACGAAAGTTTATCAAGAAATTTTCAAAAGACGAAATGCTGAATAGCTTTATCGAAATGTTGAGGGAAGTGTAGGATAAGCAACCACTTATTTATTTTAGCTTGTAATTTCCCACTCCACAAAATCATACGCCCAGCCGTGTTTTTCGTCAGCTTGATGCGAAACACGGCTGGTTTCGTTCCAGCCTTCGGTCGGTATTTGCAAAAAAGTATCTCCCTCAAAATCGGCTTTGACTTCGGTAACGTACATTTTATCGACAAAGGGCATAGCCAATCTATAAATTTCGGCACCACCAATGATAAACGCTTCTTGGGTCTCAACGAGTCGGGCGGTGGCGATGGCGGCTTCTAACGAATTGACAACTGTGCAGCCTTCAATTTTTAGTGTAGTATCTCTCGAAATCACAATCGAAGTACGGTTGGGTAGTGGCTTACCGATAGAGTCAAAAGTACGGCGGCCCATAATAATCACATGGCCTGTCGTTAGTTTTCTAAATTGTTTGAGGTCGTTGGGCAAATGCCATATTAGTTGATTGTTATGGCCAATGACTCCATTTTGGGCAACAGCAACGATGAGCGAGATGAGCATGGTAATTGTTTTTGTTTTGGATTCTAAAAAAAACAAAATAACTACAAATTTGTTGCGTTTAATAATGATTGTGCATAATTGTTGTGAGATTCAATATTTTTTCTTTAATTTTCGGAACTACTACTATTCGACATTTTATATATGACTGTTTTTCTACGATTTTGCTTGATTGGCTTGTTATTTGGTTCGTTGGCTGCTGAGGCACAACAGCGCACCATCACGGGCAAAGTTACTGACGTTACGGGGTCGCCGCTGCCAGGAGTGAGTGTGATTGTCAAAGGCACAAGCAAGGGCACGGCCACCGATGCCGAGGGAAGCTACCGTATCAATGTCGAAAAGGGCAATACCTTGGTTTTTAATTTTGTGGGTCTCTCGACACAAGAAATCACGACTGGCAACCGAGTGGTTATCAATGTAGAAATGGCCGATAATCCTACACTCCTCAACGAGGTAGTAGTAACAGGCTATAACACCACGCAACAAAAAGACGTAATTAGTTCAATAAGCACCATCAAAGCCGAGCGATTTAAGAATATCCCTATCGCAGGCTTTGACCAAGCCTTACAGGGGCAAGTGGCTGGCGCACAGGTAACGCAGTCGTCTGGCACACCTGGGGGCGGCATCAAGATACAGATTAGGGGCGTAACGTCTATCAATGCCTCTAACCGCCCGCTGATGATTGTCGATGGCATAGCCGTAGCCGATGGAGCGGTGTCGCAATTTGGTTATGGTGGCCAACAAGACAATGCACTGGCGGCCTTCAACCCTGCCGATATAGAATCTATACAAGTACTCAAAGATGCCTCGGCCAAGGCTATTTATGGCTCTCGGGCGGCCAATGGCGTGGTGTTGGTAACAACCAAACGTGGTAAAGCCAACCAGAAAACAACCATTACCTTTGATGCTTCTCGTGGCCAGACCGAAGTAACCAAGAAAATAGACCTCCTCAACTCGACCCAGTTACTTGAACTACAACGTGAGGCTCTGGTTAACTATAATCTCAAAAAAATCAAATTTGAAGATAAAATAGACCCAGATGCCCGTGGTCTCATCAAGGGCGTTACAGATGGTGTCAGTACAGACTGGGTCAAAGAAGTGCTTCGCAAGGGAGTATATCAGCAATACCAACTGTCGGCGGCGGGTGGCAATGACAAGACTAAATTTTATATAAGCGGTGGCTACAGAGATGAAGAAGGCGTACAACTCAACAATCGCTTTACGAGATTTACAGGCTCACTAAATCTCGACCATAAAGCCAGTCCTAAGCTATCGTTTGGGGTCAATTTGAGTTTGGGCAATACCGTAAATCGCCGTGTAACGAGCGACAACGCCGTAGATGGTGTCTTTGGTTCTGCATTGCGTAGCTTGCCGTACTTTTCGCCATAAAACGAAAAAGGAAAAATATATACACCCAATGATGACAATTATCAGGGTTTTCCAAACTCAAACCCAGTTGGCGAAGCCTTGCTACCACGACAGATAACTTATGGAATAAAAATGTTGGGAGGCTTCAATACTGAATATGCTTTCCGCCAAAATCTCAGGCTTCGTACCAAGTTTAGTGTCGATTATAACGCCAGCGACGAAGATACTTATTACCCAACCAGTGTTTTTTATGGTAGCCTGCCAAGCGTGGGTGCTTCGGGTGTGGGAGCGTATGCGAGCAGAACGTTGGCTATTTTTCAAAACTCTACAGTATTGACATACAACAAAACATTTAACGAAATACACAATTTGAGTGCGTTAGTTGGAGGCGAAATAATCAGAGCGCAAACCAGAAACTCACAAGTACAAGGGCGACTGTTTAGTAGAGACGATTTTACTTATATTCGTTCGGCGGGAATTGTCGATGAGGGCGACTCTTTTTATGCTCAAAACGGCTTGGCCTCTGGTTTTACAGAAATAAAATATGACTACAAAAACAAGTACCTGTTTTCGGCCACAGGTCGTTACGATGGTTCTTCTCGTTTTGGACAAAACAAAAAATTTGGTTTCTTCCCGTCCGTTTCGGCTGGCTGGCGCATATCTGATGAAAAATGGGTGAAAAACCTCGGTATCTTTGAAGACCTCAAACTGCGTGGTAGCTATGGTTTTACGGGTAATGAACGAATTGGTAATTTTCAGTTTTTGAGTTCGTGGGTCAGCGGTACATACAGCGGCTCATCAGGCGTTGTGCCAGAACGCCTACAAAATGCAGATCTGCAATGGGAGCGTACCCGTGAAGCCAATGTGGGCTTAGATGCAGCATTTTTTAATGGTCGATTGAGTTTTACGGCAGAGGTTTATAATAATCTTACCGATAAACTACTTTTTGCACAGCCATTACCCACCACCACAGGTTTTAGTAGTTTGCAGGGTAACGTTGGCTCTATTAGTAACCAAGGTTTTGAGTTTTCGTTACATTCGGTCAATCTCGAAAGAAAGTTTAGATGGGTTACAGACTTGAATTTTTCGCAAAATCAAAACAAGGTAATAGAGTTGGCTTCTGATAAACCTATTTTTAGAGGCTTTTCGGCTTCTGGAGTGGGTAGTACAAATGTCATTATTGTAGGTCAGCCGCTGGGTACGTTTTGGGGGCTAAAATACTTGGGCGTAGATGCCGCCACAGGCGATGCTATTTATGAAGATGCCAACAACGACGGCAAAATTTCGACAGACGATGCACAGGTTATAGGCAATGCCCAAGCAAAATTAATAGGCGGACTAACCAATAATTTTTCTTGGAAAGGACTTGACCTCGGTATATTTTTTCAGTTTTCGTATGGCAATAAAATCTTGAACTATGGCAACTCGTTTTTGTTAAATCCAGGCACAGATTTACGTGTAAATCAAACAACTGCTGCCCTACGCCGCTGGCAAAAACCTGGCGACATCACCGACATACCTCGATACGAATATCGGTATGCTTACAACGGTTATTCGAGCAGCAGAAACTTACAAGATGGTTCTTTTTTGAGACTTAAAAATGTGTCGTTGGGTTACACTGTGCCAGCTCGTTGGACATCAAAAGCCAAGTTGGGCGCAGTAAGACTTTATGCCAATGCAACGAATCTATGGACATTGACCCGCTACAATGGCGGCGACCCCGAAGTCAGCACAAACGATGGCTCAACAACAGCGCAGGGAATAGATTTTTTTACATTACCACAAGTCAAAACATTAGTAGCGGGGTTGTCGGTTAGTTTTTAAAATAGAAAATTATGACACTTGCAAGATTAGATAATGAAGTTTTTTTTAAGAAAGCCTTTACAGACGAAATCGTTTTCAAGGCTTTTGTCAAGGATATTGTAGGTATTGACGTTCAACCTGATAAAATTGAAACAGAAAAAGCTTTCCAACCAAAGTTAGGAAACATCAATTTCAAATATGATATATTCGCCGAAGATACTAAAAAACGAATTGTCATAGAAATTCAGAAAGTAGAGTATGATCACAATTTTGACCGATTTCTGCATTATCATTTGCAAGCTATTACCGAACAACAACGTAGTAGCGAAGATTATACGGTCGAAAAAACGGTTTATACTATTGTAGTAATGACTGCTCCGTATAGAATCAATGAAAAAACAAGAGAGTTCTATAGAGACGAAGTTTTGATTTCTTCACTGAATCCTAAGAACTTAAAAGGGGTAGAACGAAAACTTTTTAACCATGAACTGATTTACCTTAACCCAAATTACAAAGGACAGGATACACCCCAACACTATCGAGATTGGTTAGAACTGATTTATGAGAGTATTCATAATCCAGAAGACCCTAAAATAAACACTCAAAACGAAGGTATAAAAAGAGCAGCGGAGATAATGAGTTATGAGAATATAGACCCCTACGAATGGGAGGAGTCAAAAAAAGAATCTGGGCGAAGACAAGTAATTAGGTTGGAGCGAGAGGCTGTACAAATAGAAGTGGCGCAAAATATGCTGGCAGAGAATGAACCATCAGATAAAATAGTCAAATATACAGGTTTAACGATTGAACAAATAGAAAAATTGAAAGTCGAAAAATTACATAATCGTCCATAAAATATTTATGTCAAAATACATCTCAATACTTTTTATTGCAACGCTACTAATAGCCTGCCAAACTCAAATACTCGACCCGCCACCTGTCGATTCATTGACAGACGAAATTGTCTTTAAACGTGCCGCCGACTTGCCTGGGGTGCGTGTGGGCTTGTATAATGCCTTTCGGTCTATTGCCAGCCCACTCGTACAAGCAGGCGACTTTACTGCTGATAATACCATTCATATTGGTACATTTACAGACTACCAAGAGCTTGGTAGTAAGCAGATAACACCAGCCAATGGTGTAGTAGCCGATCTGTGGCGGCGAATTTATAACACCGTTTATTTGTCCAATTTTATTTTGGAACGTATCGGTAGCGTATCGTCTATCAAAGAGGCCGATTCAAAATTGGTCATTGCAGAGGCTAAGTTTTTGCGTGGCTACGCCTATTTTGTAGCGGCCAATACCTTTGGTGGTGTACCCAAAATAACTACAACTGACTTGGCAGCCAACCGAAATATACCCCGTGCCAGCAAAGCCGATATTTTGGCTTTTGCACTCGAAGATTACAAAGCGGCCTTCAAAGATTTGCCCAATAAATCCTCAAATGTCGCTTATGCCAGCAAAGATGCACTTCGGGCGGCTTTTGCTCGTTATTATTTATATCAAAAAGACTGGAGCGGAGCAGAGTTGTATGCCGACTCGGTCATCAGGTCTACCAATGCCTATACATTGGTTCAGTTTGACGATGTGGTGCTGAAAGATTTTACCAAAGAGTCTATTTTTGAAGTTGGCTATACATTACCTGACTACAATGGCGATATCAACAATTATTTTATCAGTCGCCGAGAAGTTATACCGTCCAACCAAGTCGTTGTTTCGCTTACGTCTCGTGATGCAGGCCAACGACAAACGACCTTGGGTTTTGATTTTGCCAAACAAAAAGGAAACGATAACGGCTGGTCTATGCTTAAATATGGTTCAAAAGATGATGCCAACCGTAATTTTACAATTTTCAGGTTGGGCGAAATGTACCTCATCAGAGCCGAAGCCCGAGCGCAACAAAACAAACTAACCACAGCCATTGCTGATATAAATATATTGAGAACAAGGGCTACGTTGGGTTTTGT
>JAYVJH010000709.1:0-2986 GCA_043769455.1 Runella sp.
AAAACTTGACAATCATGTGGGAGCTATAAAATTCTATTTATGCTACCATAACTTGAATCATTCCATGGGACTCTTAGCACCATAAAAATAGCACTACCCTATCTTTATAGAAGTTAAAAAATATTTAGAATTTTGTTTTCATGGCTGTTAATAGGTAGTAAAATCGGTTCGGTTTCGAGCCGATTTTCTTTTTTATAAGCCATTCCCTCGCAATTAACGTTTTGTGTGCTATTTTTGAACTTCGGTTGGCATACTCTTCAAACTATTTATTTATTGTTTATGGACTTACGAGATTATATCAGGCTGGCACTTTCTGAAGATGTTGGCGATGGCGACCATACTTCACTTTCTACGATTCCGTCCGATGCCCACAATCGTGCCAAATTACTCGTCAAAGAAGACGGTATTGTGGCTGGAGTGGCTGTTTCTAAAATTATTTTTGAAGAAGTCGATCCACTGATGGAAGTCGAAATATTGATTTTGGACGGCCAATCTATCAAAAAAGGGGACATCGTACTGACCGTCTCGGGCAGGGCGCAGTCAATCTTGAAAGCCGAGCGGCTGGTACTCAATACCATTCAGCGTATGAGCGGTATTGCGACTTATACCAATCAATTAGTAAGACTTTTGGACGGATTGCCTACCAAATTATTAGACACTCGCAAAACAACCCCCAATTTTAGAATATTTGAAAAAATGGCTACTAAGATTGGTGGAGCGGTCAATCATCGATATGCGCTCTATGATATGATTTTGATAAAAGACAACCACGTGGACTATGCGGGCGGCATTGAGGCGGCCATTACCAAGGCCAACGAATACGTCAGAAAAACAGGCAAACAACTGGCTATCGAAATCGAAGTTAGAAACTTGACAGAATTGGACGAAGCCCTGCAAGTAGGTCAGATTGACCGAATAATGTTAGACAATTTTGACTTGCCAACGCTTCGCCAAGCCGTTGAGCGTGTCGGCAACCGCTATCCAACCGAAGCCTCTGGGGGTATTAGAGAAGATACATTGAGAGCCATTGCCGAAACTGGCGTAGATTATATTTCGTGCGGCGCACTGACGCATCAAATCAAGAGTTTGGATTTGAGCCTTAAAGCATACTAAAAGCCTCTCTAACTGGGTTTTTGATTTATTTGCTCTGCCAAAATCGCAATTCCTTCCTCAAAACTGTGTGGGTTGTAGCCTAACTGCGACTGTGCTTTGTCCAGTATAAATCCTGTTCGGGCTGGGCGTTTGGCTGGTTGGCTAAACGTCGTTGAGTCGGCTTGTGTGATGAGCGATTTGTCCAAATTAAAATAGTCGGCAGTCATTGTAGCCATTTCGTAAGGGTTCAGAAAATCTTTTCCAGAAATATTGAAAATGCCCGTAGCCGCCTGATTGGCAATAAGATAGCAACCCATGGCTAAGTCTTCGGCGAGTGTAGGTGTGCGCCATTGGTCTGTTACGACCTTGATGGTCTGGCCGTTTTCTAACGATTTTTTGACCCACAAAATAATATTAGTTCTCGACATATCATAAGCAATACCATAAACGAGTACGGTTCGGGCAATGGCCCAGCGAATGTTTGAGTGTTGAACAATATGCTCGCCTGCGAGTTTGCTCCAACCATAAAAACTTAGCGGGTTGGCCGTAGCAGCTTCGGTATATGGCCCAGCGGTTCCGTCAAAGATAAAATCGGTAGAAACGTGGCACAAAAAAATGTCATATTGCTGACAAACTTCAACCAAATATTCGATAGCTTTTACATTTTGCGCCCAGCAGTCGTCTTTTTCGGTTTCGCACTGGTCCACGTTTGTCATAGCAGCACCGTGAATGATGGCATCGGGGCGCACTTCGGCGATGACGGCCTGTATTTGTGCTTGATTGGTAATGTCCATCGAATAATACTCGTAGCCTTCTGTAAATGGCAATCTGTTTGCGCCTCGGGCGGTGGCAATGGGCTGAATATGAGACTCTTTGATGAGTAATTCAATTAGTTTTTGACCTAATAAACCATTTGAGCCTGTAACAAGAATTTTTTTCATTAAATTGGAAATGAAATACTGATATAATTTGAACTTTGCTGCAAAGATAAAACCTCAAAATCTAATTCAATAAAAAATCTACTACTGTTTTGTAACTTTTAATTGTTCGTTTTTTTTATCTCTGCACAAGATCAATAAATAGTATGGCAATCAAATACAAAGTTAGTTTATTTGATTCAAAGCGTTCTGAACTGACCACAGTTACAAAAAAACATAAAAGTACGTCTTTAAAAACTATACGTGTTTTTGTTTTATTGGCTTGTGATGGGCAAAAATTATCAAATTCAGAAATAGCCTCTACTTGATACTAAAATCTCTTTACTCCTCACCAACATTTACTTTTTGGAAAACCAAACCAAAAATACAGTAGAAAAAAGCCGTCGATTGCTTGATAAACAATAATGTCAAATAATTATGAGTTTTCTGTCTCGCCGTCATTTTCTGCAACAAGCTGGTCTGTTGGCTGCTTCAACGCTTTCGGCGAGTGCCTTGACCAACGAATTAAAAAAAACAAACTTACAGATTGCGTACTCGGCCATAACTTGGGGCGGCAAAGATGACACTGCCATCAGAGAAATCGCTTCACTGGGTTTTGGGGGTATTCAGCTTCGGGCCAATACCTTTGGGCCGTTTCGTAACAAAGTCGGTGAACTGCGAGATATGATTCAGGCTCAAAATTTGCAATTAGCCATGTTTTCGAGTGGTAATGTCGAGATTGACCCCACCAAAGAAGCCAGTACAGTTGATATGCACGTGGCGCACGCCAGTTTTGTCAAAGCATTGGGCGGCTCGGCTATTCAGATGACCAATATGCTACGGCAAGCCAATAGATTGCCTACTACCGAAGAACTCAAAAGACTGTCGGAGGTGATGAATAAAATTGGCCAGCAAACAGCCGACTTAGGGGTGCAGGCCGTTTACCACAATCACATGGCACAAATCGGTGAAACACC
>JAYVJH010000710.1:0-2289 GCA_043769455.1 Runella sp.
ATATAGAAATAGTCGTCCGCCCAGTTTTTGAATTTAGAATAATAACCTAAATCATGCTTATCGCAAGCGTTTTTGAGTTGTTGATGAAACCAGCGAGCATCGTCGGCCACCACATAATGCGGCGTGAGGTCTATGCCACCACCAAACCAACAAACACCGTTAGACATCTCAAAATAACGAATATTCATGTGGATAATCGGTACGTGAGGGTTGTGCGGGTGTATGACAATAGACACACCAGTAGCAAAAAAGTCAGCGGCCTCCGTCAGATTCATTTGTTTCATCAATGCCTCAGAAGTTTGGCCTTCGACACCCGAAAAATTTACACCACCTTTCTCGATTACGTTACCGCCCACAATAACCCTCGACCGACCGCCACCGCCACTGTGGTGCTGCCATTCGTCCTGCTTAAAAGTCGCTTTACCATCGGCAACCTCCAACGACCGACAAATATTGTCTTGTAGCGTTTGGAGGTAATTTATTATTTGTTTTTTCATTGTTTGGCTATAATCTCAACTTTCGCTGCCTAATTGCATTTTGCTCAATTGCCGTAAACGAGTTTTCAAGTTCTATATCTGATTTTTTCAAGATTTCGAGTAAGATTATAGCCGCATCAAGGGGTGTTTCGCCTTTCATTCTAAAATAGACAACGGCAGGAGGTACCGGTTTTTTATATTTAAAAATCAATTCCCCATAATCTCTATCCAATGTTAAAATTACTAAATTCTCTCTTACTGCCTTTTCTAAAACTACGTCGTCGCTTATACCACCCAAATCTTCTTGAATACTAATGACCTCAAATCCATTTTTTCTGAGCAGTTTGACACTGGGCATCGGAAAATTTTCGTTCGCTAAAAATCTCATTTTATCCAGCTTGAGCTAATGGAAAATATAACTCTTGCTTGACACAATCTCGTAAATATGAAAACACAGCCCTAATGTCGTCAGCGCTTACGCTTGTATAGCTTTCTTGAATTTGAGCGTTTGTCCAGCCCAATTCATATAGTTCTAAAATTAGTTCTATCGAAATTCGAGTACCTTTAATGACAGGTTTTCCCAACAAAATTGAAGGGTCTGAATGTATATGATTTTGCCAGTTCATGTTTTTATAAGTTTTTTAATGCTGTAATTAACATATTATTTTTCAATTTTATAACACCCGCTATTGGATATATACCCTTTGCTCTGCCCCTTCTGATAAAAACAAATCAAAATCAATATTACAATTCCAAAGCTGATGCGTATTGATATATTTAATTAACTCCTTTGTTTCTTGTTGTTTGAATTGCTTGCTTCCTTTAGCCATTGTGCTTGTTTCTTGGCTTCCTCTAAGGTAACTGGCGATTGTTTGGACAAGTTTTCCATGGCTAACTTGGCTCTCTCCTCGAAGGATATGTTGTAGTTCATGCTTAATGTGATTATTCATTTTTATAAAAACTGTCTCAGTACTGTTTCAAGGCCGCAATTAACGACATATTTTCTGATTCTGTACCAACCGATATACGCAAGCAGCCCTCGCAAAGTTTTATTTTTGAGCGGTCTCTGACAATAATTTTTTGGTCAATCAAGTATTTCATTATGCTTTCTGCACCGTTGAACTGCACCAAAAGCATATTTGAGTCGCTGGGATAAATTTTTTGAACGATATTCAACTCTAACAATTCAATTTTTAGTTTTTCTCTTTCGGTCAATATTTGGGCTACTAATTTATTCTTTTTGGCCTCATGGTCGAGCATATCAAATAGTAGTTGCTGAGTAGGTGCGCTTAGGTTATAGGGCGATTTTATTTTACTCAAAACGGCTATAATTTTTTCCGAAGCAAAACACATACCCAATCTCAAACCAGCCATTCCCCAAGCCTTTGAGAAAGTTTGAAGCACTACCAGATTGGGATAATTGTCGAGTTCTGACAAAAAACTCTTTGCGCCTGCAAAGTCAATATAAGCCTCATCAACCACCACCAAGCCGTCAAAGTTTTCGAGAATAGTAATAATCGAGTCTCTGCTCAACAAATTGCCAGACGGATTGTTGGGTGAGCATATCCAGACAATTTTTGTATTTGGTTCAATAGCCGCCAGTACGGCTGGTGTATCTATCTCAAAATCTGGTGTAAGCGGTACTTTTATGACAGGCACATTATTGACATCGGCACTCACCTGATACATACCATAGGTAGGCGGCATGATGAGAACACTGTCTGTTTGCGGCTCACAGGCCGCCCTAATCAACAAATCAATAGGTTCATCAGAGCCATTTCCTAAGAAAATCTGGCTCGGTCTTACGCCCTTA
>JAYVJH010000711.1:0-3181 GCA_043769455.1 Runella sp.
ATAACCAAAAAGAGAATTGATGGCAATAATCATCAACGACGTACCTACGGCAAACTTCATGGGTAGCTTGATAAAATTGGTAAGTACAGGAATAATCAAAAAACCGCCACCTACACCCACAAAACCCGTTATAAAACCAACGAGCAGCCCTTCAAGAAAAATTATGGGATAGTTGAGATTCCGACGGATAGTATCAATGTCGTTGTTGGTCTCTCGCCGTCCCCAAATCATTGATTTGGCAGACAATAACATCAAGACAGCAAAAACACACATAATCATTGTACTTTTGGTAAGCACAAAGTTGCCAGCCTCAAAAATAGTATTTGGTACAAGTGGCATGATGAATTTTCGGGTAGTGAAAACCATCAAAAAAGATGGAAACGAAAAAAACAGGGCAGTTTTGGGGCTGGCCAAGCCCTGTACCAAATACGGCACAGAGCCAACTAATGACGATGTACCAACGATAAGTAAACTGTAAGCGGTAGCAACAGGCGGCGGAACGTTGAATACATACACCAGCAACGGGACTGTTAGAATAGACCCACCGCCACCGAGCAAGCCCAACGAAAGGCCAACGAACAATGCAGCCACAAAGCCAATAAATATCATTTTAGTTTTTGGTAGTGTAACACTTACCAAAAACTAAAAAGTTCAATACATACCAATATAGTATTTTGTTTATTATAGTCTATTATTTTAATATTTTACTTAGCCAACCAATGCCTCACATAGTCACCTTTGGGGTCGTAGTTGCTCGCTTGTTTGGCGATATTAAAATAGCGGTCTTCACGTGGGTCGTTGCCTACACCTGCCGCATAGCTCCAGTTGCCCCAGTTGCTGCATACATCATAGTCTAACAACTGATTTTCAAAATAGGCTGCGCCCCAAGTCCAGTCTATACCAAGGTCTTTGGTCAAGTAGCTGGCCACGTTTTGCCGCCCACGGTTTGACATAAAGCCCGTTTGTTTTAGTTCTATCATGTTGGCGTCTATAAAAGGTACGCCTGTTTTGCCATCAACCCAACGCTGAAATACTACTTTGTCGTGTTTCCATTTTTTATTAAAGTCGTTTTTTATACCCGTTACCTTAAACAACCGAGTGCCAAATTTGAGAGCTACAAACCTAAAATAATCTCGCCAGATGAGTTCAAAAACAAGCCAATAAGTCGAGTCGTTGGCTACTCGTTGGGTTTCATATCTTTTTATTTCTTCATAAATATATCGGGGCGAAATACAACCAAAGGCCAACCAAGCCGAAAATTTAGATGAATAGTCGGCACCCAGAAGCCCATTTCGGGTTTCTTTGTACGTTTTGAGGTGGTCGCCTTTCCAAAAATAATCGTCCAATCGTTTTAGTGCTTCGGTTTCGCCACCTTTGAAGTTTAGTACGGCACGGTTGTCTTTGGTAGGTGGTTCTGAGAATAATATCAGTTCATAGATTTCGGGAATTTTACCTAATTCTAAGCCCTCGGGCAGCTTAACGGCTCGTGGGGTTGGAAAAGTCTCACGGATTTTGGATTGTCTTTCGACAGATTTGCGAAACTCTGTAAATACATCGGGCAATCTGGAAATCCAGAACGGCAAATCTTTGGCATGGTAGAGTGTAGCCCCCCAAAATTGTTCAAAATCAATATTATGTTCTTTCAGTTTTTTAGATACTGCGGTTTCTATGTCGGTTTCTTCTTGGGTGGCTTCTTTGCCAGTATAAACAGCCGAAACTTCCAACTCACGAGCCAAAGTGCTGATGATAGCCTCGGGTTTGCCCATTCTAATCAGTAAATTACCCCCTTTTGAACGTAGATTGTCTCGTAGATTTTGAACGCACTCAAACAAAAATTGAGTACGGCTCACACCCGTTTTGGTAAAACCATGGTGGGTTGGAGCAAACTGTCGGGGATCAAAAATAAAAACAGGTATGACTTCATCGGCAGTTTGTGTGGCTTTCAAAAAGCCCTCGTTGTCGTGTAGTCGTAGGTCATTTCTGAACCAGTAGATGATACGTTTTGGCATTGTTATAGGTTAAATTTTATATTTTAATAATGATTTTTTTGTTGAACATAATCCACAGTATCACCGTCCAGATAGCCAAAAATACAAGTGAGCCAGCCAATGATGCCATGTAAGAGTCGGTAAAAAATGGTGTAATTCCTGACTGAAAAAGCCACTTTTGGCTACTTATTTCTATGCCGTCGAGTTGGGTTACTTTAAACAAGTTGAGGGTACGAGGAATGATTCCTGACAAAAAGAAAACAGTAATGGCATTGACTCCAAAAACAACGAAAGGCTTCGTCCAACGGTTATAACCCTGCACGTCAATGAGCCAGTAGCAAGCCGCCATGCCAACCATGGCCCAGCCACCTGCATACAAAACATACGAACTCGACCACAATGATTTGTTAATCGGAAAAACCATATCGGCAATCAATCCGCTTACTATCAGCACATTACCAATAAAAAACAACCAAGCGAGGCGTTCGGCAACAGGGCGGCTGTTTCGTAGCCACTGGCCAATAAGCACGCCCAAAAGCCCTGTGGCAGTGGCTGGAATAGTGCCGAGTAGCCCCTCAGGGTCCCAAACTTTGGCCGATTTCCAGAGGTGGTCAGTTGTCAGTATCGTTCTGTCGAGCCATGCACCCAAGTTGGTTTCGGGTTGGAGGTTGGCGTAGCCTACATCAGGCACAGGCACAAAGTTCATTAGTAAATAATAAACCAAAAGTAAAGCCGCTACGATATAGACTTGGGTTTTGAAATTGGTTTTCAAGAAAATAATTGAACTAAATATAAACACCAAACCAATGCGCTGCAAAACACCCATGATACGCACATGAGCGAAGTCAAACTTAGGATAAAGCGACAAAAACAGGCCCAAACCAAACAAAATTGCACCCCGCTTAACGACTTTTAGAATGACTGCGTTGTGTGGTTGAGTTTTGGCACTACCCAACGCAAACGAAATAGATACACCAACAATAAACAAGAAAAACGGAAAAATTAGATCGGTAGGTGTGCAGCCATTCCAGTGGGCGTGTAGCAGGGGCGCATAGACATGGTCCCAGTCGCCTGGATTATTGACTAATATCATGGCGGCCACGGTTATTCCCCTAAAAACATCAAGCGACAGTAAGCGGTTTTGCATTGTGGTTAATTATGGGTTCAGGTGTTGATTTTTGATTGTATGATAA
>JAYVJH010000712.1:0-1867 GCA_043769455.1 Runella sp.
CTTGACAATCATGTGGGAGCTATAAAATTCTATTTATGCTACCATAACTTGAATCATTCCATGGGACTCTTAGCACCATAAAAATAGCACTACCAAAATTACTATACACAGTTTCGTATCAGTTTCGGACATACTTGGACAATGCACCTTTGGGTGGCTCAGAGCCAAACACTATTTTTTGAGGCGATATAGACAAATCGCTCGTTAGTTTCAGCAACGATGTTTCCAGTTTAACTTTGGGTAAGTCCAATAAATCGGCTATTTCATCGCCCAACAAAAAGCGCATCTGTGCTGCTGGAAAGCTTTGCAGTGCCGCATTGTTGGCCGCTATCTGTAATTCAAGCGTTTTCAAGAGTGCTTTGGCCAAACCTCGGCCTGCCTCTGAGGGCTTGAAATGCCGATTTGCTATGGCTTTGTCCAACTGGAAGGCTTCTCGTAAATTTTGAGGCAATAATTGTTCGTTTACGCCCAACATTGCCCCTACTACATTCCACAAATGCAAATAGGCTTCTTCTTCGGCTTCGGTAGTGGCTACTCCCAGCTTGCGAAGTCCCCGCAAGGCAATATACGAAAAAGCCAGATTTGTACCAGCCATGTCTTCCTGATTGACGGGCGTTCCCCAAGCACTATCCCATTGTTTGGAATGAACAGAAAAATACCGAGCAATGGAGTGTATGAGTCTGATTTTCAGAATCTTAATACCGTTATTTCCATTGAGCCAGTCTTTTTCTTGCATTATACCAAACAAAAATTCGCCTGTTTCTTCAAGTCTCTTAAATGTATCGTTTTTTATTCTTTCAGACAACCACAGTACTTGTGCGCCATCGGCGGCGGCATAGCAATATGGCAGCGAATAGCAACCCAGAGTAATGGCAATTTGCTGGGCATTTTTCCAGAAAAAAACCAATCCATTATCTATTTTTTGTTTATCGAGCCACGTTGGCAGCCTGTTGTTTTCTAATATAAATTCTTGAACAACAGCCGACTGCAAGCTCATATCTAAGGCCGAGGCATCGCCCAAAAACGCCATTGTATTTCTGAGTTCGGCCATGCCACCTTGTGCTACCAACGCCTCTACAACTGCATCGGCAGGTGCGTCGGCAATAGCTCTAAATGGATTGAGGACTGTATCAGAAAAAATACGTGAGGTTTTAATTTTCATGGTCGGCAATGCTATCTTTCTATGATAACTCTACAATACACCAAGAAGTTTTTAGAATTGTGAGGATTTAGTTACAATTTACCTATTGCTGCAGACTACCTTTTTTCTTTTGTTAGTCAAAAAATAGGTCTTATTGGTACTTGATTTTTTTATTTTGTAGTACCTTTGTTGTAAAACTAATTGAATACAAATATGCTGGGCAATTTAGATAACGAAGTAATTTTTAAAAAAGCCTTCACAAACAAAACTGTATTTAAGGCTTTTGTTCGTGATATTTTGGGAATAGAGGTAGAAATTGACAAAATAGAAACCGAAAAAAAATTTGAACCTAAAATTGGGTATGTAGATTTTGAGTTAGATATCTTTGCCGAAACTATAGACAAGAGAATTTGCATTGAAATTCAGCGAATAGAGTATGACCACCATTTTGATAGGTTCTTACATTATTTTTTGATGCTAATTGCCGAACAACAAAAAAACAGTAAGGAATATGACATAGAAAGGACTGTTTATGTTATCATGGTTTTGACTGCCCCATATAAAATTAACAAAAAAAATGGCAAACCTATTCTTGATGAAGTTTTGCTTTTAAAACTTAATCCACAGAATTTTGGTAGTGCTATAAATATGGTGCTGGCTTTGTAAAAACCAGCAGGGGTGTTATTTTTGTTTATCAAAGACTTAAATAACAAATCTAATGTGTGA
>JAYVJH010000713.1:0-1560 GCA_043769455.1 Runella sp.
TATAACTTTCAAACTCAACGACCTTGTTCATAACGTTCAGCATTTTGGGTATTTGCTTGGCTACCAAAAGAAAATTTACAAAGAGCAAGACCCTGCCAACATAAAAGCAGCCGAGCTGATGGGCAAACTGCACGACAGGCTCGAAGAAATCGGCTACACAGGCCACCCATTGGAGGTTTACTTGGTGCGGGTTTTGTTTTTGATGTTTGCCGAAGACACAACTATTTTTAACAAACAACAACTACAAGAATACATAGAACAACGCACCGCCGAAGACGGTAGCGACCTTGCCAGCAAATTGCAAGAACTGTTTCAGGTACTGAATACCCCGAAAGAAAACCGCTACAAAAACCTTGATGAGCAATTGGCCGACTTTCCGTACGTAAACGGAAAATTGTTTGAAGAAAATTTGCCCACGGCAAGTTTCGATACCAAAATGCGCCAAGCCTTGCTCGACTGTTGTTATATTGATTGGAGCAAAATATCGCCTGCCATTTTTGGTTCTATATTTCAGAGTGTAATGAACCCCACAGAACGCAGAAATTTGGGAGCGCATTATACCAGTGAAACCAATATTCTGAAACTCATTAAGCCGCTTTTTTTGGACGAACTTTGGGCAGAATTTCATGCTTCGACTGGCTCAATACCCAAATTAAGAGAATTTCACAAAAAACTAAGCACCCTCAAATTTCTCGACCCCGCCTGTGGTTGTGGCAATTTTTTGGTGATTACTTACCGAGAATTACGCCTTTTAGAGTTTGAAGTACTAAAAGCACACCACAAATCTGGACAACAGTTTTTGGACGTAGGCCAAATACTCTGGATAGACGTAGATCAGTTTGCAGGCATAGAATACGAAGAGTTCCCGGCTCGTATTGCCGAAGTGGCCATGTGGCTCATTGACCACCAAATGAATATGCTGGTAAGTGCCGAATTTGGACAGTATTTTGTGCGACTGCCGCTAAAAAAATCTGCAAAAATCATACACGGTGATGCCCTACAAACCGATTGGCAAAGTTTACTGAATCCAGTCAATGAAATAAATGTAATAGCCAAACACGCAAATATATATTTGGTACAAGAACCACAGCCAGAATACAAAACGGTAAATGTACTGACAGAAACTTTTGAAATACACAAAGGGCAAAAACCAGTCGAAAAACAAGAAATTAAATTTGATTATATTCTGGGCAATCCGCCTTTTATTGGTTCAAAAATCATGACCCAGCCTCAGCGAGATGCCGTAGTACGTGAATTTGAAAATATCCAAGGAGCAGGGGTTTTGGATTATGTAACGGCTTGGTACGTCAAGGCCGCTAAATATATCAAAGGAACGCAAACTAAGGTAGGTTTTGTTTCTACAAATTCTATTGTGCAAGGCGAACAAACCAGCATACTTTGGGGACAAATGCTAAACAAATACAAAATCAAGGTTCATTTTGCCCACCGCACCTTCAAATGGAGCAACGAAGCCAAAGGCAATGCAGCCGTTTATTGTGTCATAGTTGGCTTTGCAAATTACGACACTACCAACAAGCGCATTTTTGACTACGAGGACAT
>JAYVJH010000714.1:0-1710 GCA_043769455.1 Runella sp.
AATATTATTAACAACAGACCCAGAAAAAGACATGGCTATTTAAGTCCAATTCAAATATTTAACCAAAAAGTTGCATTTATTACTTGAATGTAGCAACTAAAAAATGAAATTCATAAAAAAATTGATACGATTGATAGTTTAGAAGAACTTTTAGACCTAAATATATCATTAGGCTGGTTTATGCCCGATCAATTATCTTACGAAGAAAAAAAAATCATTCAAAGATTACAACAAGTTCCAAACGATAGCAAAACCAATAGGGGTATTGCTCAAAAAGTCGTAATGGAAAATGCAAGAAAATGGTTGCGGAAATAATTTGGAAGCCCGAAGCACAAGACGATTTCAGAGAAATTGTTGATTATTTACTTGATTATTGGTCAGATGATGTGGCCGAAAAATTTACAGATGAAATAGATTATGCCCCAAATTTAATAGCCAAACACCCAAATATTGGTATGAGAGTAGGCCGTTTGCGTTCTGTTAGAAAAATAACAGTCCCCCCATTTTATTCCATTTATTACACAAGTATAAACAATCAAATTTGGATTTTGAATTTGTTAGACAATAGAAAACAGCCACAACTACCCTAAAACCAACTCTTTAACGTTTCCATCGTTGGGTATGAGGTCATATCAAACTGGCATGGTACAATCGAAGCATAGCCTTGCGCCAATGCCCATTCGTCGGTGTCTTCGCTGCTTTCGTCAAAGTTTACAAAGCCGCCATCGAGCCAAAAATAACTCCGTCCGTAGGGGTCTTTGCGTTTCTCAAATTGCTCTTCCCACTTGCCTTTGGCTTGGCGGCATATTTTGAAGCCTTTGATGGGTGTGTCAGATTTTTCTGGAAAATTTACGTTTAGTGCTACGCCCTGCGGGACACCTTTCTGCAAAACCATTTCGGCAATCTGGCGAGCCATGTCTCTGGTATGCGAAAAATCAGCATCTGGTCTAAAATCTCTTACTGAAAAACCAATCGAGGGTATGTTTTCGATAGCTGCCTCAATAGCCGCCGACATTGTGCCAGAGTACAGCACACTCACAGACGTATTGCTACCGTGATTGATGCCACTCACGAGTAGGTCGGGTTTGCGGCCTTTTAGTATATAGTTTTTGCCAATTTTTACACAGTCGGCAGGTGTGCCGCTACACTCAAAGGCTTTGATATGGTCGCCGAAAATTGTAGATTGTCTCAGCCGAAGCGGATCGCCTATTGTAATGGCGTGGCCCATACCCGACTGTGGGCTGTCGGGCGCAACCACGACAATCTCACCGATTTGCTGCATGACTTCGACTAAGGTCTTGATACCGACCGACGTTATTCCGTCGTCGTTGGTGATGAGTATTAAAGGCATTTTTTAAAATATGATTTAATTGATTTTCTACTGGCTCGAATTGGATAGCGTGAGCTAAATTTAAGTGTACTACTCCCCGCTCAGAAGCCTCAAATATAGTCATTACTCGGCAGAGCCGAGCAACTGCTGAGATATATAATGTTTTGTTTTGCTGTTCTGTATTTCACTTTTGCAGTTTTACATTCTGTGGTTCATCTGTTTTATATTTTCTTAGCCCCATTCCCAAATAGGCTTGAATTTTTCGGGGCTTTCGCCAATTAGTATTTGGCCGTCTTTCTCGACCCAAGCGTGGGCTTGAAACTGTCCAGATGAGCCTTTATTGACTCCAATCTGTAATTGTAGTCGTGGGTCGTGCCGAT
>JAYVJH010000715.1:0-9653 GCA_043769455.1 Runella sp.
ACAGCTCTTAGCGTTCTGAAATCATAGTTATAGTCAGCCGATGTTTTGGCCAATGCTTGTACGTCTTTTGGAAAACAACTACCGCCATAACCAATGCCAGCAAACAAAAAGCGTTTGCCAATGCGGCTGTCTGTACCAATACCTTTGCGGACATTGTCCACGTCGGCACCAGCCAGTTCGCACAGGTTAGCAACTTCGTTCATGAACGTAATTTTCATGGCCAAAAACGAATTGGCAGCGTATTTGGTCATTTCTGCCGAACGTTCGTCCATAAAAATCACTGGGTTTCCTTGGCGAACCAATGGTGCGTAGAGTTTTTCCATGACCTTTTTGGCACGCTCAGATTTTGTACCTACTACTACACGGTCTGGTTTCATAAAATCCTCAACAGCAACCCCTTCACGTAAAAATTCTGGGTTAGAAACCACGTCAAAATCTACTTTAATATTCTTGGCTATGGCAGCGTGTACCTTTTCGGCTGTGCCAACTGGTACTGTACTTTTGTCGATAATCACGGCGTATTGCTCCATAATAGAACCCAAGTCGTTGGCTACTCCCAAAATGTATTTCAGGTCAGCAGAGCCGTCTTCACCTGGGGGCGTTGGCAGAGCCAAAAATATAACCTCGGCATCTTTGATTCCGTCTTTGAGATTGGTTGTAAACTGCAAACGTCCCTCGGCTTTATTGCGGTGAAAGAGTGTTTCGAGGCCAGGCTCATAAATGGGCATAATGCCGTTGTTGAGCTTCTCTATTTTTGTTACGTCAATATCAACACAAATTACTTGGTTTCCTGTTTCGGCAAAACACGTGCCTGTTACCAATCCTACATAACCTGTTCCTACAACTGCTATTTTCATAGATTTACTGTTTGTTAATAATTGTATTTTTTTAATGTGGTTTTACGACAAATATTTTAGTTTAACAACTTCTCTTTCACTCAAAAAACGCCAGTGGCCACGGGGCAATTCTTTTTTGGTAAGCCCTGCATAAACGGTTCTATCTAATTTTTGAACGTCATAACCTAAGTGTTCAAAAATACGGCGGACGATACGGTTTTTACCACTATGAATCTCAATACCAATTACCTCTGCATCGGGTGTTACGAGTGCTACATCGTCGGGTTTTATGAAACCATCTTCCAATTCTAAACCTGCTTTTATTTGCTCAAAATGCTCAGGCGTAATCGGCTTATCGAGTTCGGCTTGATATATTTTGGTGGCTTGGTTCGATGGGTGCATCAGCTTTCCTGCCAAGTCGCCATCGTTCGTAAACAACAACAAACCTGTCGTATTTCTGTCCAGACGTCCTACTGGATAAATTCTTTCATTGCACGCTCCCTCAATCAAATCCATCACCGTTTTGCGCTCGTCTGGGTCTTCGGTCGTGGTTATAAATCCTTTTGGTTTATTCATCAATAAGTAAACCATTTTTTCGGGATTAAGCACTTTATTTTCATGCTTAACAACGTCGCCTTGATTTACTTTGTAGCCCAGCTCTGTAATAGTCTTGCCATTGATGCTAATTTTGCCTCCTTCAATCAGTTCATCGGCCTCACGACGAGAACAAACGCCCGAATTGGCTATGTATTTGTTCAACCGCGTCGTCCCATCGGTTTCGTTATCTTTTTTTTTTACTTGTTTCGCTACTCTTGTCGAACGGTCAGCGGCACGGCTCATATCGTAAGTCGGTGCATTTTGGTGGCGACCTACACGGCGACTTTCAGTGTCTCGTTCTTTTTTTTGGTCATTTCCACTTCGGTCTCCACTCTCAGGTCGTGGCCTAAATGAACGGTCGCCTCCCTCGGTACGTGGTCTGAACGCTGGACGTTCGTTGCGGTCGCCTCCCTCGGTACGTGGTCTGAATGCTGGGCGGTCGTTGCGGTCGCCTCCCTCGGTTCGTGGTCTGAACGCTGGGCGTTCGTTGCGGTCGCCTCCCTCGGTTCGTGGTCTGAACGCTGGTCGTTCGTTGCGGTCGTTTCCTTCGGTACGTGGTCTGAACGCTGGTCGTTCGTTGCCTTCTGGGCGCGGTCTGAATGGACGGTCGCCTCCCTCTGTACGTGGTCTAAATTCTCTGTCGTTATTTTCTTTATAAACAGGACGGCTGTCGTTGTCTCTGCGATTTGGTCTGTCTTCAAAACTACGATTGATGCTTCGGTTGGTTTCTTTACGGTCTATCGCTGGGCGATCAAGTCCTGACTTATCGCTGCTGCCTTGCGGTGCATTACCTGTTGGGTTGCGTTGTGGGCGGTAGGCATCTTGCTTACCATACATTGTGTTTTTGCGTGGGCTAAACTCACCTGAGTTTGCAAAGGCTGCTTTACCTTTTAATTTTTTGGATTTGCCCGAAGCAGGCTTACCTGCTTTTGCGCTTCTTTCTGTTTTTGCTGCGCTGTCGCCTTTCAAGAACGAGGCGTAATAGGGCTGATTACCCGTTTGCTTTTTTTTGTAGCTCATTTTTCTTTCAGTATCACTACTGTAATTTGGATTGTATGAAGACTTTTGATTAGGTACAAATAATCAAGAACAGAATAATAACAAACCAAAAAATGTAAGAAGATTGACACGCAGATGTGCTTTTTCTTATTTTTGGGTGCTTCTTGGTTAATCGTAATTTTCAACTACGATTCTGTTGCGTACTTAGTCTTTTATCTATTTAATTGCACAAAATTAAGATTTTAAATACTAACTGCCAATTTTTCTTTTAATTCTGCAAAAGAAATATCGTAATGTGAGGCATCATAAACACTTTTGCCGTTGTGAATCAATAAAATTTGGGGCGACTCATGGCGTACACCGAAGCGATGGGCTATCTCGGCAGAGATGGGGCGATGGGCTAATAAGTCCAAATAGTAGGGTTTTAGGTCGGCTACTTCTGTCTGGTTGTACTTACGTTCAAAACGGTTGAGTGCCGTTGCGCTTATCGAGCAAGTCGTACTGTGTTTGAAAATCAAGACAGGTTGCTCAAAAGATTCTGCCTTGATGGTGTCTAATTGTGCTTCGGTACTAAGTTTATTCCAATTCATGTTTTTAGTATTTGTTATGGCTTCAAAACAGGCTTAGGACGATAAAAGTTTGATTTTAGGTACAAAAACTGATAATTTTAGCCATTCATTTCCAAACACCTATCGACATCGTACCGTATCACTTCGTCGGCCAGTAAGTCTCTGATGATTTCGATGGCGAGTGTTTCGTTTTTTACCCCAAAAGCAGCTACTAATTGCTCAGGTTTTAATGAACTGGTTTTGAGCATATTGATTATTTTTTCTTGTATTTGTTTGGCATCTGGCGAAGTGTTTTGTTGTCGTTTTTTTCGGGCCAAACAATTATCACAAACACCGCAGGTCGCATCGGTTTGTTCACCAAAATAGGCTTGTAGTAGCTGGGTTCGGCAGCGCATAGTATGGCGCATATAATTGGACACGGCCTCTACTTGCTGCATATCTCTCGATTGTTTTTGCTTAATTTCGAGTGCATTAAGTGGCAATAAACTCGTCTCGTATCGAGGTGTCAGAAACGTAAGTTGTGGTTTGTCGCGCTGTTTTTCGTAAATCAAGACTCCTAATTTTTCTAAATTTTCCAAAATCTGAGTAACCTCGACCGTTGTACCATAAAACTTTTGACCGATGGCCGTTTCTGAAATAGTAACAAACTGGGTAAACAACTCACCACCGTACATTCTGAGTATTAGTTTCAAAAAATTATCATATTGCTGGTTTTTGACTTGGATTTCATACAGTCGTCTGTTATCGACCACAATGTATATTTTAGATGGGCTGTTATAGCTTTCACTTAACTGTATAAATCCTTCGTTTTCGAGTAGTTTAATGGCATAGTGTGTTTCTGAAACGGGCAACCCAAAAATTGATGTAAAGTCTTGAATATCAAAATTAAATGCTTCCATTTCGGCACCACCCGTTGGTATTTTATAATAATTGGCCAATGCCTGATAGACTCGCTTCACGCTGTCAATGGCAGGGTATTTTTGTTCTACGGCTTTCAATAAGTCGTTGATATCTTTGGACGTATAAAGTGCAACGGCATAGCTTTTTTTGCCGTCTCGGCCTGCACGGCCTGCTTCTTGATAGTAGGCTTCAAGGCTGTTGGGCAGGTCCAGATGCACTACTGCCCGCACGTCGGGTTTGTCTATGCCCATACCAAAAGCATTGGTAGCCACCATTACCCGCACACGGTTGCGTATCCAAGCGTCTTGTTTTTCAGAACGTTGTTTGGCCGCCAACCCTGCATGATAAAACTCCGACCTGATGCCATTTCTATTGAGCCAGTCCGACACTTCTTTGGTTCGTTTTCGGCTACGCACATAGACCAGCGCCGTGCCAGCTACGTTGTTCAGTATTTTGAGTAGCCTTCCGTCTTTATTTTCTTCATAAAAAGCCGAATACGATAAATTGGCCCGTGCAAAAGTATCTTGAAAAATTATGGGATTTTTTAATTCTAATTTTTGACAAATATCTACTTTGACGGTTTCGGTAGCTGATGCAGTCAGTGCGATGAGTGGTGTGTTGGGAATAAGTTTACGAAACTCAGCAATCTGGGAGTAGGCTGGCCGAAAGTCGTTACCCCATTGCGAAATACAGTGCGCTTCGTCAATGGCCAACAGGCATACTTTCATTTGCTTGACCCGAGCCACAAAAATATCGGTTTTGAGCCGCTCTGGTGACACATACAAAAACTTGGTTTGGCCATGTACGCAATTATCAAGTGCGATGTCTATTTCGTGCCAGTTCATACCCGAATATATAGCCACGGCCTTGATATTTCTTCGTTTGAGCTGCTCAACTTGGTCTTTCATTAGAGCAATAAGCGGTGTAACGACAATGCAAACACCCTCAACGGCCAATGTAGATACTTGAAAACAAATAGACTTGCCGCCACCAGTTGGTAGTAGTGCCAATGTGTCTTTTTGGGCTAATGTCGCTTCGATAATCTCTTCTTGTAAAGGTCGAAAAGCATCATAGTTCCAATATTGTTTTAGTATTTCGAGTAGCATTATTTTTGATGTCAGATTATTAGATTCTTGGTGTCGGATGTCAGATGTTTGATGTCAGATGTTTGGTGAATAAATGCCTGACTAAATCATTTTTTGCGTGAGTACTACATCTTGAATATCAAAAAAGCCCCTCAAAACGTTTTGAAAGGCTTTTTTGATATTGAAAATCTAAATATTACGCCGCTACTTGCTTACGGATAATATTTAGAGCTGCACCTTCTTTGAACCACTCAATTTGTTGTTCATTGTAGGTATGATTGGCCACGATGTTGTCAGAGCTACCATCGGCATGATGAAAAACCATAGTCAGCGGTTGGTCTGGTGCGAAAGTCGTTAGCCCCAAAATATCAATCGTATCGTTTTCTTGAATTTTGTCATAATCGGCTTTATTGGCAAACGTGAGTCCCAACATTCCTTGTTTTTTAAGGTTCGTTTCGTGAATCCGTGCAAACGATTTGACCAAAACGGCACGTACTCCCAAGTGGCGAGGCTCCATGGCAGCGTGTTCACGAGATGAACCCTCGCCGTAGTTTTCGTCGCCCACTACTACAGTGCCAATGCCAGCGGCTTTGTAGGCACGTTGAGTAGCTGGTACGGGGCCATACTCACCTGTAAGTTGATTTTTGACATTATCGGTTTTGTCGTTGGCAAAGTTCAAAGCGCCAATAAGCATATTATTTGAAATATTATCTAAATGCCCTCTATACTTGAGCCAAGGCCCAGCCATCGAAATATGGTCGGTTGTACATTTGCCTTTGGCTTTTATCAACAGTTTGAGTCCTGTCAAATCATGGCCGTCCCAAGCTGCAAAAGGTGCAAGTAGTTGAAGGCGGTCTGAGGTTGGGCTTACGGCAATTTGTACGCCGCTACCGTCTGTTGATGGTGCTTGGTAGCCAGCATCTTCGACAGCAAAACCCCGTGGTGGTAGTTCATGGCCAGTTGGCTCGTCGAGCATCACTTGCTCGCCGTTTTCGTTGGTGAGTGTGTCGGTCAATGGGTTAAATGTCAGGTCGCCTGCAATGGCCAAGGCCGTTACTAATTCTGGCGAAGCCACAAAAGCCATGGTGTTGGGGTTGCCATCGGCACGTTTGGCAAAGTTGCGATTGAACGAGTGAACAATCGTATTTCTTTCTTGTTTTTCGGCGCCAACTCTCGCCCACATACCAATACACGGCCCACAGGCATTTGAGAAAACGGTTGCACCGATTTTATCAAAAATTGCTAAGAAACCATCTCGCTCAATCGTATAGCGCACTTGTTCAGAACCTGGCGTAATGGTAAACTCTGCCTTGGTTTTGAGATTTTTGTCGGCTACTTGCTGCGCCAACGAAGCCGCACGACTGATGTCTTCATAAGACGAGTTGGTGCATGAGCCTATTAACCCTACTTCTATTTTGGTTGGCCAGCCGTTGGCTGCTGCCGCTTCTTTCATTTTTGAGATAGGCGTAGCCAAGTCGGGTGTAAATGGGCCGTTTAGATATGGCTCCATTTCCGATAGGTTTATTTCTATCAATTCATCAAAATATTGCTCTGGGTTGGCATACACTTTGGGGTCGGCGGTGAGGTGTTCACGAACGGCATTGGCTGCATCGGCCACATCGGCACGGCCTGTTACTCTCAAATACCGCTCCATTGAGTCGTCATAACCAAAGGTCGAGGTTGTAGCACCGATTTCTGCACCCATGTTACAAATCGTTCCTTTTCCCGTACAAGACATTGACGTTGCGCCTTCGCCAAAATATTCGACAATAGCACCCGTTCCGCCTTTGACGGTCAAGATTCCTGCTACTTTCAATATCACGTCTTTGGGCGATACCCAGCCGCTGAGTTTACCTGTCAGTTTTATACCAATCAGTTTTGGAAATTTTAGTTCCCACGGCAAGCCTGCCATCACATCGCAAGCATCTGCACCGCCTACGCCAATGGCTACCATTCCCAAACCACCCGCATTGACGGTATGTGAGTCTGTGCCAATCATCATTCCGCCTGGGAAAGCGTAATTTTCTAACACTACTTGGTGAATAATACCTGCGCCTGGTTTCCAGAAACCTATACCATATTTGTCAGAAACAGACGACAGAAAGTCATACACTTCGCTGTTTTCTACTTTGGCTTTGTTCAAATCGGTCTTAGATTCTACTTGTGCCGTAATGAGGTGGTCGCAATGAACAGTACTTGGTACGGCCACTTTGGGGCGGCCAGCCTGCATAAATTGCAACAGAGCCATTTGCGCCGTAGCGTCTTGCATGGCCACACGGTCGGGGTCAAAGTCCACATACGACTGCCCACGGCCATAAGCCTCGGTAGCTGCCCCCTGCGTGAGGTGAGCGTATAGTATTTTTTCGGTGTAAGTAAGCGGTCGGCCAACGGTTTGGCGGGCGGCGGCTATACGCTCTGGTAGAGCAGCATAAACGGCCTTCATCATTTCTAAGTCAAATAATGCCATGGTGGAGGTTATAAATTATTACAGATTATATTATAAATTTTATACAAGTTCTAAATTTTCACTCAAAATAGATTCACAAATGCTTTGGTCAATCATACCATTTGGGGTATTTTCTTCCAAGAATTGTCTATTTTCATAGACAGCAACCCTGTCTAATCTTCTCAAAGACTCGGTATCTAAAAGGGCATACAATTTACTCGAAATGATATGTATCATTTCTCTAAGGCCCATTTTTTTGAGATTAGGCGAAGCCACCATTAACTTATAAGTAGAGTTAGGAATCATGGCATAAGCAGGCGATAGTGCTATATATTCAATGTCGATGCCATCGTTTTTGAGTGCATTAAAAACTACCTTTAAATTATTTACCAATGTTGTTGTATCCATTTTAAGAAGTCATTTACGGTGTCTAAAAATCCCTGTACGTTCAATTTATCAATTGTTATATTTTGTTTCCATTTTGAGTCTCTGTGTAAGTATCTGCATTCTTCACTCCAACACATTTGGTCAATAAACGACCAAATTTCAAACAATCGCTCGGTTCTATCTTGCAGTTTTGGGTACAATCCAGCAAATACAATCAAAGTATCTAAATCGTGTATTTTCAATTTGCCAAAAGCGGCATTAATTTCTTTACTTTTATTGACACTGGCAGCGTCAGCAAATAGTTCATCTATTCCTAAGTTTTTACAAATTACGGCTTTAAGAGCTATTTCAACAGCATATCCAGACAGATAAAATGCACTTTCGTAACAATCATTATCCAACAAAATTTGCGCTTCTTTCATTCTTAAAAATGCAAGATTCTGCAGTTGTAATCGATTAGGCATTTATTTTTAAGCGTAGTTGAAAATCTAAATGTATAAATGGTCGTTTGTATCAATTTAAAACCAACAACAAAGCTACTAAAAAATAACACGTTACAAATCAAAAAAGTTGAGGTGAGTGTTCTCTTTTTGAGTAAACTATCAAAATCGCCATCTTAGCCCGAGATTTGTTTCAGATTTCTGACATAATTTTGAAAGTTAATCAGTACATTTGCCTACCAAAAACAACTACTATTGTATGCACCAAGAAGATTTATTTGGCAACACATATACGTTACAAGACAAACCTCTGTCTGGCTACAGAGTTTATAATGCCGAACAAGAAAGAAAGACAGTAAGAAACGATTTGCCAAGTTTGTACCCAGATTTACCCGAAAAAAAATACGATGTAATCTACGCCGATCCGCCATGGGACTATGGCGGCAAATTGCAGTTTGACAACAGTAGCAAAAAAGACATCAATACCGACTGGGGAAAAAATATCTTTATTAGTGCTGCCAATTTCAAATATCCAACACTCAAAACCAAGGATATGATGAAAATACCCATCAATGAAATAGCAAAAGACGATTGCCTTTTGTTTATGTGGGTAACAAATCCTCATTTGCAGCAAGGTATAGAACTGGCCAAAGCATGGGGTTTTGATTATCGAACAGTTGCTTTTGTTTGGGACAAAATGAACCACAATCCGGGCCAATATACGATGTCTTATTGTGAGTTGTGTTTAGTTTTCAAAAAAGGTAAAATTCCAACGCCAAGAGGCGCAAGAAACATCAAACAGTTGATACGTGTGCCAAGAGGCCAACACAGCGAAAAGCCTTTGGAAGTGCTGAGAGGCATTGAAAAAATGTTTCCAACACAAGACCGAATAGAATTATTTGCAAGGCACAAACCTAATAATTGGGACGTTTGGGGCTTAGACGTTCGTGAAGAATATGAAGAAAACAATATGCCGCTTCTAACTTAGAAGCGGCTTTATTTTTTCTAAAAAATGGTCAATTAGGGGTGAAGGGTTTTGAGAATCTCTCCAAAAAAAATAATGGGCTGTTTGATCATCATACCAACAGGTTATTTCACGTACTCGACAAGGGTCTCTGGTAATATCACCTTCAAACACAGTCCAAAATGGCAAAACGCTTTCACCTAAATTTCCCTTTTGGCGTAAGATTTTCTGTAAGCCTGGAGTAAAAAATTTACACGACCTTTCGTGTGCGTTTCCACGTCCATCTGACCGTTTACCACCTTCAACCCAACCATCTTGCCTTTTGACTTCTATATATAGAGAATGACAAAACAATTTGGAAATTTATATTAAAATAATACAAATTTGCATTATGAAAAAACAAGTTTCAATCAGCGAGCCAGAGCGTTTA
>JAYVJH010000716.1:0-5353 GCA_043769455.1 Runella sp.
AGGTAATCTAAAACCACAAAATCAGCCTTGTTTTGTTTGGCCCATTCAAAAAACGTGTTTTGAGTAGGGGCTTTCTCATTTTTATATTTCATTTGTAGCTCAAAATTGGTCTGGCACAATAGCCTATCATAATGCGGGTAGTCGTTAAAAAAGAAAGTGAGTGGTACAAGGCCAACTTTTTGAGTACCAATTATGGGGCTTAATTGAGCATATTGATCTGGCAAATAGTTGGTATTGTTTCGGGCTATAATTTGTAGATTACCCACTACGCCCACACACAAATATACTATTGCCACACAATAAATGAGTTTAGGCGATGGTGTTTTTAGTGCCGTAGTTTTAGCATAAAGTTCTGTGATTAACACAAAAAACAAAGGAATAAACAGCACTTGATAGATGGCCGTAGCACTTTTGGTAAGCACCCAAAACGACAAAAATAACCCTAAAAAATACACAGAAATATGCTCGTTAATATTTTTCAGAAACGCCCTACAATACCAACCCAAAGCCAACAAAAGTAAGGACAGGGCTGCCTGCTCTGGCGATTCAAAAAATATTTTGAAGTACAAAACCATTACTTTCAATTTGTTGATTACCCCCAAACTATCACGAGTAGCGGGGTCGTTACTAAACTGATACCGCCAAATGTCGAAGCCATTAAATTGCCAAATATCATAAAAATAAAAAGCAAGAAAAACAAAAGACAACACACTAAAACCCAATAGATTACGATAGTCTTTACAATAAAGCAATAATATAAATCCAGCAACGAGATAAATAACACCGTTTAAATGGCTTAACGCAGCAAGAGAACCAAGGCAAGCGGCCAGTGCAGATTTTAAATAATTGGTGTCTTTGTAAATCAATAAAAAAGAAGCAAAACCAAATGTAGCTACCATCAACTCAGGGCGGTTTTCAAAACTCATACGGACTAACAGCGTATTTGAAAAAACCAAAGTCAGCAACAACCAACTATTTAGTTGTGGGTGGTTTTTTAGTTGATAGAAAAGAAGCAGTACTATTAGAATCAAAAAAAATAGCAAGCCCGATAGTTTGGAGGTGTAAGGCGACAAAGGTAACAGGTACTGCAAGCCCGCACCCAGCGCAATAAATAACTTATGGCTTAAAAAATAGTGATTGTCCCAACCCAAAAAGCCACCAAAAAACACAGACTTGACATAGCCCACTTTGAGCAACCAATACGATTGCTCGGCAAACCAGGCATCGTCATCGGTAGGCTGTCGGTGATAATAGCCACAAGTAGCCAGTAAAATCAAGCAAATGGCCAGCGGTTTTGGGTACTTCATAAAACAAAGGTAGTAAATGAAAACAGTACCAAACCGCCTTTTGTCGGGTGGAAACAGCTTTACCGACTCAGATACAAATTACGTTCTGAGTATATTTTTTGAAAAAAGTCATCGTTTAGGTCATCAATAAAATAAATAGCTTCGCCTGTCGATTTCATTTCTGGCCCCAATTCTTTGTTTACATTCGGAAATTTATTGAAAGAAAACACAGGTATTTTTATTGCCCAGCCTTTTTTAATCGGCTTAAAATCAATGTCTTTTACTTTTTTGTCGCCCAGCATAAACTTCGTGGCATAATTGACATACGGCTCTTGGTATGCTTTACAGATAAACGGCACAGTGCGGCTGGCACGAGGATTGGCCTCAATGACATAAACCACGCCATTTTTGACTGCAAACTGAATATTGATAAGCCCTTTGACCTGCATGGCCTTTGCGATTTTGAGCGTAATTTCTTCAATTTGCCGTATTTCGTCATCGGTCAAGTCAAAAGGTGGTAGCGCAGCGTGCGAGTCGCCCGAGTGGATTCCGGCTGGCTCGACGTGTTCCATGATACCAATAATATAGGCATCTTCGCCATCGCATATTGCATCAGCTTCGGCCTCGATGGCATTTTCTAAAAAGTGGTCGAGCAGGATATTATTGCCCGGTATATCGTTCAAGATTTTGACTACGTGTTGTTCTAATTCTTGCTCGTTAATTACGATTTTCATACTCTGCCCGCCCAATACATAACTCGGTCGCACCAACAGCGGGAAGCCCAACTCACGGCCCAATTCGGCGGCAGCATCTGCCGAGCGCACAGTGTCAAACTTTGGATATGGTATATTTAAGGTTTTTAGTAATTCAGAAAAACGACCACGATCTTCGGCCAAGTCGAGCGTATCGAAGCTACTACCTATGATTTTGATACCGTATTTATGTAATTTTTCGGCAATTTTCAAGGCCGTTTGTCCACCCAACTGCACAATGACTCCCTCGGGTTTTTCGTGCATAACAATAGCGTGGACGTGTTCCCAGAACACTGGCTCAAAATAAAGTTTGTCGGCTACGTCAGGGTCAGTCGAAACTGTCTCGGGGTTACAGTTTATCATAATGGTCTCATAACCAGCTTCTTTGGCGGCCAACACTCCATGCACACACGAGTAGTCGAACTCAATACCCTGCCCTATGCGGTTGGGGCCAGAGCCAAGGACAACAATTTTTTTGCGGTCGCTCGCCACCGACTCGTTGTCTGGCTCGGCTTGCGAAACACTAAATGTAGAATAATAATAAGGCGTTTTGGCTTCAAATTCAGCAGCACAAGTATCGACACACTTAAAAACCCGTTTGACGTTCAAATCTTGCCTTAGTTGATATACCCTACTTTCTTTGACACCCAACAAATGTGCAAGCTGACGATCGGCGTAGCCTTTTTGTTTGGCCGTTAGGAGCAGTTCGGCGGGCAAGTCTTCGAGTTCGTGTTGTTGTATTTGTTTTTCTAATTCTAACAATTCTTCAATTTGGTGCAAAAACCAAGCGTCTATTTTGGTCAAATTCTGAATCGTTTTAAACGACAAACCAATCTTAAAGGCATCATAAATATGAAACAGTCGATTCCAGCTTGGGTGTTTGAGACTATGTTTGATGGCCTCAACGTTAGCCAGTTCTTTGCCGTCTGCACCCAAACCATTGCGGCCAATTTCGAGCGACTGGCAGGCTTTTTGTAACGCTTCTTGAAAATTGCGCCCTATGCCCATCGCTTCGCCAACCGACTTCATTTGTAAGCCCAGAAAGCGGTCTGCACCCGGAAATTTATCAAAATTCCAGCGAGGTACTTTGACGATGACATAGTCTATCGTTGGTTCAAAAAATGCTGACGTTGAGCCTGTTACTGGATTGATGAGTTCGTCTAAATTAAAACCAATGGCCATCTTGGCCGAAATTTTAGCGATTGGGTAGCCCGTTGCTTTTGATGCCAATGCCGATGAGCGGCTTACACGAGGATTGACCTCGATAACAATAATATCGTCAGTTTCGGGATTAACTGAAAACTGGATATTACAGCCCCCCGCAAACTTGCCAATAGCACCCATGACCTCTATGGCCAAGTCTCGCATTTTTTGATAGAGGGTATCGGGCAGGGTCATGGCGGGCGCAACGGTTACGCTGTCGCCTGTGTGTACGCCCATAGGGTCGAAGTTTTCGATAGAACACACAATGATAAAATTGCCGTTATTATCTCTCAATAACTCCAGCTCGTATTCTTTCCAGCCCATTACGCTCTGCTCTACCAATACCTCATGTACGGGCGAAGCAATGAGGCCATGTTGAAGTGCTTTGTCGAACTCTTCGGCAGTATTGACAAAGCCACCACCAGTACCGCCCAACGTATATGACGGACGGATAACCAACGGAAACCCTATTTCTTGCGCTATTTCTTTGCCTTCCAAAAACGACTTGGCTGTACGGCCTTTGCAAACACCAGCACCGAGTTCAATCATTTTCAAGCGAAATTTCTCACGGTCTTCAGTTGTTTCTATGGCCTTGATGTCCACGCCTATAATCTGTACGCCATACTTTTTCCAGATGCCCGCCTTGTCGCAATCAATAGCTAAGTTTAGGGCAGTTTGGCCGCCCATTGTTGGCAAAATGGCATTGATAGGTCGTCCTTCGGCTTGGTGTTTTTCTAAAATCTCGATGATAGATTTCTTTTCGAGCGGTTTTAGATACACAAAATCTGCATTGATGGGGTCGGTCATTATCGTTGCAGGATTTGAGTTGATGAGCGACACCTCTACGCCTTCTTCTCTGATAGAGCGGGCGGCTTGCGTACCAGCATAGTCAAACTCACAGGCTTGACCAATAACAATCGGCCCAGAGCCAATAATGAGTACAGATTTGATGTTGGGGTTTTTAGGCACAGTTATCTATAATAATATGGTGGTATAGTAAGTTTATGACAGGCAAGTATAAAAATTCCACAAAGTTAAGGTAACTATCGACTTTTGGAGTGGTTTTTCTCAAAAAAATGTTGGTCGTACTACTCTATCTCACTTTTCTTTATCCAACTATTTATTAACTAACAAAGTAAACTTGTCCGATTTTTACCACTAACCATTTTCAAAAACTGCAAACCTTTGCATAACTAATTTATTCTTAAACATTTAAAAGTTATGCAACGCAGAAAATTCTTAACAACAACTTTGGCAACGGCCACTGTGGTAACGGCAGCGACTACAATAGTTGCTCAAGCACAAACAACAACCGCCAAACCTTTTGTGGTAAAAAAAGGAGAAGCCCGCTCAGGTATTCATACGCCCTACCGAGGCATCAACCCCAATGATATAAAAATTTCGGGCAAAGATACCAACGGACAATTGGCGGTTTTTGACTATATTGGCAACGAAAAAGCTGGCGTAAGCCTGCACGTACACCACGAGCAAGATGAAATTTTTAACATCATTGAAGGCGAATACTTGTTTGAAGTAGGTGGCGAGCAAATAAAAGCCAGCGAAGGCGATACCGTATTTGCCCCACGCAAAGTGCCGCATACTTGGGTGCAACTTTCCGAAAAAGGCAGAATCATTTATAGTTTTCAGCCTGCGGGCAAAATGGAAGAATTTTTTGTGGCCATGAGTGCATTAAAAACAGCCCCAACCAAAGAACTAATAACGGCATTGGAAGAAGCATATGGAATGTCGTCTTTGGGGCCGGGACTAAGCATAAAATAACTTGATGGAAGGAATTTTTGATTATCGGCTACCACACTCAGCCTTGCGTGAATACGTGAGGCTGTTTCAGATTGTGGGCTGTACTTTTCCGAGTTTAGTAACAGAACTGCCCGTAAAAGCCTACTGGCCCAGAGCCGAAAACTGCCTATCATTTTTCCCGAAAGACCCCGAAATAATTGAGTATGGCTTTGATGGCAAATTACAAAAAAGCCCTATGTCGAGAGTTTATGGGCAACACAGCATAAGTAGGTCATTATAATTAGTTTAGATTATTTTGTAATTTTGCTCTATGGGACGGGTAAATACACCAATATTAGATTCGGAGGCTAAAAA
>JAYVJH010000717.1:0-7152 GCA_043769455.1 Runella sp.
ACTTGACAATCATGTGGGAGCTATAAAATTCTATTTATGCTACCATAACTTGAATCATTCCATGGGACTCTTAGCACCATAAAAATAGCACTACCAAAAAATAATACTCATGACACTCCAAGCACAAATTATAAAAGAAAAGGGTAGCCCTGTATTTGCCGTTTTGCCGTATGAACAATACGAAATACTGAATAATTATTTGTCTGATTTTGATAACATGGAGGACTTTTTTGATTATATAAATATCCTCAAAGTAAAGTCAGAAACTCAGAAGTGGTATTCATTAGTAGAAGTTAAACAAGAATTAGGAATTTAATAACCCCAAACACCTATGCCTCAAACCTCTACCAAGCCCAGCCGATTGCTTTCGCTCGATGCCCTGCGGGGTTTTGATATGTTCTGGATAATAGGCGGCGAAGATATTTTTCATCTTTTGGCCAAAGTTACTGGTTGGGGCTGGGCTGTCGTCATGGCCGACCAACTCACTCACGTAGAGTGGAATGGTTTTAGGGCTTATGACCTTATTTTTCCAACCTTTTTGTTTATGGCTGGAGTCAGTACGCCGTTTTCGGTTGGTAGCCAATTAGCCAACAATACCGACAAAATACTACTGGCTCGCAAAGCCATTCAGCGGGGGGTGTTGTTGGTTTTGTTGGGAATTATTTATAACAATGGTCTGGAAATCAAGCCACTGGCTGAGATGCGATTTGCAAGTGTACTGGGCCGAATCGGTCTGGCAGGTATGTTTGCTTCGCTGATTTATATTTATTTTAGTACTCGCTCGCAGTATATTTGGTTTGTGGGTATTTTGTTGGGTTATTGGGCGTTTGTGATGCTCGTACCTGTACCCAACTGTGGCGCGGGCTTGATGATGATGGACTGTAACCCTGTGAGTTATTTAGATAAATTTATTATTCCTGGCCGCCTCCACAAAGTTATACACGACCCCGAAGGACTGATTTCGACCCTACCAGCGATTTGTACTGGCCTGCTTGGTATTTTTTGCGGCAATTTGCTTCGCAACAACAATACGACCACTACACGGCAGCGTAAATCTGCACTTTTAATTGTCATTGGCTTCATTTGTTTGGCCATAGGCTGGCTCTGGGATTTCGTGTTTCCTATCAATAAAAACCTCTGGACGAGTTCGTTTGTACTCTTTGCAGGTGGTTGGAGCGTGATGGCATTGGCCGTTTTTTACTGGATTATCGACGCTCAGGGCTATAAACGGTGGGCTTGGGTGTTGGCCGTGATTGGTATGAACTCGATTTTGATTTATTTGGCGCAGCACTTCATAGACTTCGACCACACCGCCGAAGTACTTTTTGGTGGGGTGTTCAAATATTTTTCAGAATCAACCCAAACGGTACTTCATGCAGTTGGCTATGTGGTCGTTGAGTGGCTATTTTTATGGTTTTTGTACAGCAAAAAAGTTTTCTTGAAAGTATAGAAAAGTCCATACAGTTGAAAAGCAGAATTAAGGAGTCATGAGTATATAGTACAGAGTCGTGAGTTAAATACAATGCTGTTAATCAGTAAGTTATCAAAATAAAAATGCCGTATTACTTTTGAATAAGTACTTAAATGCGTAAATATTTTAATTCAATCCCTTACTTTGTGTATTGATACGCCCACCAGATAAGCAGCCCTTGAATTGGCAGCCGCCCCCAGCGAATCCAGGGCGACATAGCCTGAAACTTATCGGCATAAGCCATGTAAATATTGGCAGGAAATACCACAATCAGCAACGCAATAATGCCCCAAGCCGCCCAAGTACGAGTTTGAGGAAAAAGCAAACCCAAGCCCAAAACTATTTCGGCTACGCCACTGGCCGCCACCATAAACTCGTGCGCTGGAATGTAGGGCGGCATGATTTTTAGGAAAAATTTTGGGTTTCTGAAATGAGATACGCCAGCATAAGTAAAAAATGCCGACATCAGATACATTGCGATTTTTGAGAATAGTGCCATGGGTTTTAAATAGTTTTGCCAAAGCTACTCAAAACCTTTTGACAAATCAACATCGTTTCCGACTTTTGTAACGTTAATGTAAATAATGCCATTCACTCGTCCATATTCAATCAATGCAACAAATCACTCGTCGCCCACGCCGAAATCGGCAATCGGAGGCCATTCGTAGCTTAGTTCAAGAAACAACTGTATCGGTCAATGACCTTATTTTTCCGATGTTTGTCGTTGAGGGTTCGGGCATCAAAGACGAAATAAAATCAATGCCCAATATCTTTCGTTTCTCGACCGATACACTGCTCGAAGAACTCAAAAGCGTAACCGATTTGGGTATCAAGTCTGTGTGCTTGTTTCCCAATTATGCCGAAAACAAAAAAGACCGATATGCCACCGAAAGCCTGCGAGAGGGGACTTTATATTTGGACGTTTTGAAAAAAGTAAAAGACAACTTTCCCAGCTTGGCCATCATGACCGACGTAGCCATGGATCCATACAGTAGCGACGGGCATGACGGTTTTGTAGAAAACGGCAAGATTGTCAATGATACAACACTCGAAATATTGGGTAAAATGGCCGTAGCCCAAGCCCGTGCAGGTGCAGACATCATTGGTCCAAGTGATATGATGGACGGACGAGTGGGGTATATTAGACAATGTCTTGATGCAGAGGGTTTTACAGATGTTTCAATTATGGCTTATACTGCCAAATATGCCTCCGCTTTTTATGGTCCATTTCGTGATGCGCTTGAGTCTGCCCCACGGTTTGGCGACAAAAAAACGTACCAAATGAACCCAGCCAATCAGCGTGAAGCACTTATCGAAGCCGAATTGGACACAGCCGAAGGTGCTGATTTTCTGATGGTTAAGCCTGCACTGGCTTACTTGGACGTAATTAGTTTATTGAACCAAAACTCAAACTTACCGATTGCAGCCTATAACGTTTCGGGTGAGTATGCCATGATAAAAGCTGCCGCTCAAAACGGCTGGCTCGATGGCAACAAAGCCATGCTGGAAACCCTAATGAGTATTCGTAGAGCGGGGGCAAAGGTTATTTTGACTTATTTTGCCAAAGAATTTGCCCAACTGAATTGCTGAGTGTAAGTTTAAAACGTAGCAATGGCCAATATCTAAAAATCAAATTTCAATGCACTTAGACAATAAAGTTTATTTAATTACTTCAAACGCAGAAGCAGGGACGATTGAAACATTACCTTTGACGAATGGCCTTGAAATGATTTCAGACGATTACCTAATAAAAACAGACTTGTACTTTGAAGCAAATCAGAAAGTATGTATAACTTCAGAAACTTCTATTGAAATAATAGCAAATAGAATTGATACGAATAGAGCAAATGCAATTCAAAAGTTAAAAGACAAATTTGCATTTAGAGAAATCTTATCTAAAGTTTATACAAACTATGAATATAGACTTATAAAAGCAACGGATATTAAAAATCTTAGCGTAACCAAAAAAATGATTATTAAGCCCATCAAAGGGTGTTTTGGGACGGCAGTTAGGATTATTGAACCCACTACTGATTTTAAAAAATTGAGTTTAGACCTTAGTAATGAACTTCTCAAAAATGGAAGCGTATTTACAGAAAGCGTACTCTCCAAAGACGATTTTATAATTGAACAGTTTATTGAAGGGGAAGAATATGCGGTTGATATGTTCTATAATTCACAAGGTGTGCCTTGCATTGTCAATATTTATCATCACCCAATGCCAAATAATAAAGCCTATTTGCACATGATTTATTATTCATCAAAAGAAGTATTTGATAAAATATATGACAAAGCAAAGACTTTTTTTATTGAACTGAATAAGATATTAGGCGTAACAAATTTCGTTATGCACAGTGAATTTAAAATGAATGAACAGGACTTAGTGCCGATTGAAATCAACTCTATGCGTTTCGGTGGAATGGGTCTTGGGAACTTAGTATATCATTCACTCAACGTGAATCCTTATATGTATTACTTGAATGATACCGAACCAAATTGGCAGAGTATTTGGAATGGAAACGAAAACAATATTTTTACATTTTTTATTGCTTATAACAGCGAAAAAAAATCTATTCGTGAATATAAACCCAACACAGAAAAACTAAAACAACAATTCACGCAAGTATTGCTTGAACATACTTTTGATTATCAAAAACAATTAGCGTTTGCAATTTATTGTTTGAGAGAAACAAACGAAAATATAACAAAATTGCTGAAAACAGAATTTGACGACTATTTTGAAAGTAATTGAACCCAAGTAAATAACTTACTGACCGCAAAAACCTATGTCCAGCAAGGATTTATCAAAATAGGGTAGAGGTGCTAAATTAAACATCAGTAATTTTATTTTGTACTACAATCTATCTACTCCAGTAAGCCTCCAAACACTAATTACGCCTTTGGTAGCCCCAATATTTGATAAGTAAAATACCAAATATCAAGCCGCCGATATGTGCAAAATGAGCAATGCCTGAATTGCTCTGATGAATACCCGAGTAAAGTTCGTACAGTGCATAAAAACCAATAAAATATTTGGCTTTGATAGGTACAGGAATAAACATGAGGTACATTTCTTGATTTGGAAATAAAAAGCCGAAGCCTCCCAAAATGCCAAATATAGCCCCAGATGCCCCGACTGTTGTACCGTTGCTAAACTGTCCATAAATACTATTGACGACACTCACACTTTCGTCGATGTATTTGGTAGCCGTTGGGTTGGTTTCAAAATCGTTGATAAAGTCCATAGCTGACTGCTGAAATTCGGGGGCGTATTGATGCAAAAACTGCAAAAAACCATAAGAAGAAGGGTTTTTGATATACATTTGGGCGGCTTCTTGCACTTGTAGCAGTTCATAATAATTGACTGAGGCATCTAACAACCCCGCCCCAATACCCGTAATTAGGTAAAAAACGACAAATCGTTTTGAGCCAAAAACGCTATTTTCAAGTACTGGTCCGAAAAAAAACAGACCTATCATGTTGCTAAATAAATGCCTAAAATTGGCATGCAAAAACATATAAGTAACAAGCTGGTGCGGCATGAACTTACTCGAAGTAAAAGGGTGCATGGCAAACCAATCCAAAAAATAGGGACTGACATCTTGCAAAAAAAAGATTACAACATTTAATATCAATAAGTTACGCACTACGGGACTGATGGGCATCATGGGCTTATGGTTTGAAAAAATTGGCTAATTTATCTAAGGTTAAAACCACAAAAATACCCTCACCGCTGGGAGTATAGTTGGGGTTGGTTGAGGCAAATAACTGGGCAATTAGCTGGTTCATATCGACTGTGTTGAGCCTGCTGAGGTTACGCCAGGCCAGCCGCCGAGCCAATAGTTTGGCAGTCGTGTCGGTTCGGTTTATTTTGAGGTCGGCGGCGTTTATTTTGAGTTGTTCTATCAATTCTTCCAAAATTTCTTGACTACTTGTTTCCAAAATTTCAGACGGAAGCCCACGTACTACGACCGCATCTCGGCCAAGCATATCAAAGTCAAAACCCAACGGGCTGATGTCATTCTTAAACTCCATCAGCAATTCTACATCGGTCGGGTTGAGATGTACCGTTGCTGGAAAAAGTAACTGCTGCGAACTATTGGTATTGTTGGCCAACTGTCGGCGGAAGCGTTCATACAAAATACGCTCTTGGGCCGCTCGCTGGTCAATTACAAAAACCCCAGACGGATTGATAGAAAATATATATTTGTTCTGAAACTGAAACACTTTTGGGTCTTCGAGCGACTCTGCCGTAGGGTTTTCTGTTGATATATTTGTTGTAATAGTCTCTAAATCAAGGTTTCCTTGTGTGGGTGCTTCGGGTATTTGGAAGTTTTCAAAGAGTTTATCCCAGTTGGTGAGGTTCGACTTTTGGCGCAATTCATCGGTTGGTACAGGTGGCAAATCGGAGCGACTGCTCCACTCACGAGGCTCGATAGCGGCTGCGGCTCTGGCATTGGACACTGGACTTATGAAGTTGATATTAGCCTCAAAATCAATGGCCGACGACTGGCTCACTCCCAACGCTTTTTTGATGGTGGCCAACAAAATACCATAAACCGAGCGTTCATCGTCAAACTTGATTTCGGTTTTAGTTGGGTGAATGTTAATATCTATGTGCGATGGGTCGATTTCAATAAAAACAACATAAAACGGGTGGCTACCCTGCGCTACTGTTCCCTCGAAGGCTGTCATTAGTGCATGATGCAAATAACCGTGCTTGACAAAACGATTATTGACGAAAAAAAACTGCTCGCCTCGGGTTTTGCGAGCAAAGTCAGGCTTACCCACATAGCCTTGCACATTGATATAGGGCGTTTCTTCTTGGCAGGGCAGCACTTGCTCTCTGTACGTTTTACCAAACATATCGACAACCCGCCTAATCAATTTGCCGCCATAAAGATTGTATATTTCGGTATCGTTGTGATATAACAAAAAAGTAACTTCGGGGTTTGAAAGTGCTACTCGCTGAAACTCGTCAAGAATGTGCCGCATTTCTATTGAGTTTGTTTTCAAGAAGTTACGTCGTGCTGGAACATTAAAAAATAAATTTTTAACCAAAAAATTAGTACCAGGCAAACATACAATCGACTCTTGTGTTTTTATTTCTGAGCCTTCGATTCGGAGTAGCGTGCCTACCTCATCGGCAGCTCTACGGGTACGCATCTCGACCTGCGCCACGGCCGCAATAGAAGCCAGGGCTTCGCCTCTGAAACCCATTGTTTTGATACGAAATAAATCGTCAGCAGAGCGAATTTTGGACGTGGCATGGCGTTCAAAACTAAGCCGAGCGTCAGTTTCGGACATTCCAGAGCCATCGTCTATGACCTGAATTAACGTTCGGCCAGCATCACGTACAACAAGCTGAATATGTCTGGCATTGGCATCTATGGCGTTTTCCAATAACTCTTTGACAACCGAAGCGGGTCGCTGCACAACCTCGCCTGCCGCTATTTGATTGGCGATAGAGTCGGGTAGTAGTCGAATTATATCTTGCATCTGAAACACTTTATTGTAGCTACGAATATACGACTTTGTGAAGTTTAAAATAGACAAACGCACAAATAAAAAGAAGGTATATTTTAAACAAGGCAGATTCAAGTAATAAATGCAACTTTTTGGTTAAATATTTGAATTGGACTTAAATAGCCATGTCTTTTTCTGGGTCTGTTGTTAATAAT
>JAYVJH010000718.1:0-6001 GCA_043769455.1 Runella sp.
TTCGGCAATATTGGTAGCTACCTCGGCTATGCGCTTATGAATGAGCTTTTGATGGTCGGCACTGAGCGTTCTGATAGTACCAATGAGTTTTACTTCTTCGGGAATAATATTTTCACGGATTCCGCCATGAATCGCGCCTACTGTTATCACGGCTGCCCCTTCGGTAAGCTCAATGTTGCGACTGACGATGGTTTGTAGTCCCATCACAATCTGCGAAGCCGTAACGATAGGGTCCACGCCCGACCACGGAGCAGAGCCGTGAGTTTGCTTGCCTTTGACGATGATAGAATACGAATCGACGGCCGCCATTTCGGCACCAGGTCTAAACGTGATATTACCTACTTCGGTCTGAGAGTTGATGTGTAGCCCAAAAATAGCATCTACCTTTGGGTTGTCCAATACTCCCGACTTAACCATTAGCAATGCTCCGCCCTCTTCGCCCTTGGGTGGACCCTCTTCGGCAGGTTGAAATATAAATTTGACTGTACCAGCCAGTTCGCTTTTCATTCCAGCCAGTACTTCGGCTACGCCCATGAGCATCGCCACGTGCGTATCGTGTCCGCAGGCGTGCATGACTCCCGTTTGTTGGCCATTGTACTCAACTTTTACAGTCGATTTGAACGGCAAATCGCCACGCTCATTCACAGGTAGTGCGTCCATATCTGCACGTAAGCCTACCACTGGGCCAGGCTTTGCACCTTTCAAAATACCTACAACGCCCGTATAGGCCACTTTTTCTTGAACTTCTATACCCAAAGCCCGCAAATGTTTGGCGATTTTTTCGGCAGTTTTTACTTCCCTATTTCCCAATTCTGGATTTTGGTGAAGGTCTCTTCGCCATGTTACAACTTTGCTTTCAATGGTTTCGGCAGCCGAGTTAATTTTGGGTTTGAGAGCCGATTGGCTATAACAAACTGACAATGTTACCGATAGCAACCCTACTGTAATTATTTTTTTCATGTACGATAATTGTTTTTTGATTAGAAATAAGGGTAATTTGGATAAGTTTTATTGTAAATCTATGAAAATTATTTTAGAAGAACAAGGTCTGCGAGACGGAATCCAGAACTTATCAAAAATAGTGCCTACCCAAACAAAACTGGCCTACATCGACCGACTCGTAGCTGCTGGCCTTACTCGCATACAAGTTGGGTCGTTTGTTCACCCCAAATTTGTGCCTCAAATGGCCGATACTGATGCACTCTGTAAGCTGATTGTCAAAAAAGAAGGCGTGATTTATGATGGATTAGCCCTAAACCTAAAAGGTATTGAGCGAGGCATTGCCGCAGGGCTTACGCATTTATCAATGTCGGTATCGGCCAGCAATACACATAGCCTCAAAAATGTAAGAATGACGATTGACGAAGCCAAAGCCAACATTAAAAACATGATAAAACTATCGCAGGCCAATGGTGTAACGGTTCGGGGTGGCGTTCAGTGTGCGTTTGGTTGTAGGTTTGAGGGGAAAATAAACTCTGAATCAGTTTTGGACTTGGTCAAATACCTGCTCGACTTGGGCGTAGAAGAAATTGCTCTGGCCGACAGTACAGGCATGGCTAATCCCCAATCGCTCAAAGAATTGATGGTACAAGTAGTGGCTCTGGCACAAAACAAGCCCGTAGCACTGCACCTACACAATACCGAAAACAAAGGTCTGGCCAATGTCTATGCGGCCATCGAGGCAGGCGTTCGGCAGTTCGATACGGCCTTTGGTGGTTTGGGTGGTTGCCCATTTATTGAGTCGGCTACGGGTAATATTGCCACCGAAGACACCGCACATTTATTACATCAAATGGGCTACCAGACAGGTATTGACATTGCCCAGATTGTGGCCATTAGCCAAGAGATGGAGGCTTTTTTGGGCTATCAACTACCCAGTGCTATGTACAAAATATGGAACAAAAATGTAGCCATTGTTTGATACAAACCAAGTAACAACCCAAAACTTATAAAATACTTGATGTACTTACCGCTCATATTACTAAAACCACAATCGTCAATCAATAAAAAACATTTTAACGTAACGTAAATTTTAGACTAAATAGGGTTTAGATAAAATCTACAATAAAATGTTTGGCTACCCCCCAAAAACAAATTTGTCAGCATCTTTCCAATCTTTTATCCACAAAAACCGTTTATGTAGGTATCTGCTTTTGTTTATTACAAATTTGTACTATAATTGTGATAGACAATGGCATTTTCAAAAACAAAAACTATGAAACATATACTTATCAAAATAGCCGCTCTAAGTTTTGTACTGGTACAAATCATTGGCTGTAAAACCAAAGAAGTTACGCCCACAGGCGATGCAGCCGTCAATAATTGGGTTTTGGCTAATATGCAATATTGGTACTACTGGAACGACAAAATACCAGCCAATACCGACAAAAATTTGACACCCGATAAGTATTTTGACTCGATGTTGTATAAATACGATGCTACCCTGCGGCCAGACGGCGATCGTTTTTCGTGGATAAACCCCAGTGCAGCCGACCTCACGGCTTCGCTATCGGGCGAGAGTAAAAGTACGGGTGCAGAGTTTCAGTTTTATCGCAAGGCCAATACCGACGAGCTGGGCGCACGGATTTTATATGTTTTTCCTGGCACACCAGCCGCACAAGCAGGACTCAAACGAGGCGATGTAGTTGCCAAAATGGCCGTAGATGGAACTATAATAACAGGCGCAAACTATTCGAGTGTGCTGACGAGTGGCTCAGAAATTGCCTTTACGATTGGCACTTACGATGCCACCAGTGGTTTTGCCGCAACTGCTACCACCAAAACCGTCAAAACGCTGGTCTTGCAAGAAGACCCAATTTTTATGGATTCAGTTTATGTCAGAAACAATAAAAAAATAGGATATATTGTTTATAATCAGTTTGTTAAAGAACCCAACGGCGCTAACAACTCGCTCTATGACCGAAAAATGGACGGTATTTTTGCCAAATTCAAAGCCACTGGTGTAAACGAACTGGTACTGGACTTGCGCTACAACCCAGGTGGGTATTTGTCATCGGCACTGAATTTGGCAAGTTTGATTGGACGGGGAATTTCGAGTAATAAACTCATGTATCGGACAGAATACAACAAAGCCGTAACGCCCGACATTACAAAACAGTACGGCGAAAAGTTTTTTGTTACCAATTTTATAGACAAAACCGAAAACTTGGGAGGAAACCTGTCGAGAGTGATTATATTGACCAGCAAACGCTCGGCCTCGGCCAGCGAAATGATTATCAATGCCCTGAAACCGTATATGCCAGTGTTTTTAATTGGCGACGTAACAGTTGGCAAAAACGTAGGCTCAATCACCATCAAAGACGACAAAAATGTTATAAAATGGGGAATGCAGCCCATCGTTCTCAAAACCTTTAACTCGGCCAATCAGTCAGAATTTACGGCTGGTTTCAAGCCCGACATGAGCGTTGTAGAATCGTTGGCTCAACCCATGGTAGCCTTTGGCGACCTCAAAGACCCGCTCCTTAACGAGGCTTTCTTTCAGATTTTGGGTAGCCGCCCTGCCCGTAGAGGCATCGTTGAGCCATTAGAAATCGACCGCCAAACGGTTTATTCGACCATCGAGAGCAAAGCTGGCGGAAGCAATATGTTTGTGGAGTTAAAAAAGTAGCGGGGATATTTTAGTTTATTTCCTCCCAAAGTAGTTTTTCTACTTTTTTAAATTCTTTTGAAAAATTAAGACCAATACCAATACAGATTTTGCCTTGGTTTTGATATGGCTCTAAATAGCCCCGCTCTTTGATTTGGGTGAGCGCCATTTCTGCTGAGCCGTCCAATTTAAACTCAAAAGCATAGACGTAATCTTTGAGTTGAACGAGGGCATCGATTCTTCCATCTGACGTTTGTACTTGGCTTTCTACATAAATCCCCAATAGTCTAAACGTCAGGTGAATAATGGCATGGTAGTAGTGTTCATTTTCTTTTTGCCAAATTTCATAAGGAATAGACTTAAAAACAGTATTGAAAATACGCTCTACTTTGCCCAAATCAGCCACTTTGAGGGCATCTCGCATTTCGGTAGCCAGCACTGTAATAGGGTCATTTTGGCTGTTGGCATAGCTGTCGGCCAACATTCCCAGGTACGACTGCCGCACTTCTTCGTTCGGATAGCCCAGCTCATAAATACCGTCCTCTTCTATGTAGTTTTTAATAGTCAGATAACCCGTCTGAAACATCAAGGGTATGATTTGTAAATGTTCAATGTCGTAAGCACTCAACTGTGTGGCGGTAATTTTGATATACTCAAAGTCATACTTTTCATATTTTTTATTCAAATTTATCAAAAAAGTAGGTGTGCCTGTCTCAAACCAATAGTTTTTAAATTGCCCACCACTTACAAAAAAATTAAGCAATGAAAACGGGTTATATACGCTTTCGCCAAGCCCCCAATGATAGCCATTGTACCATTTTTTGATTTTATTTGGGTCAAAAATAGTCAGTTCTTCTTTAAAATAACTATCTAATTCGGTTTGAGTAATACCACAAATACCACCAAAACGGTCGTCAATACTTAACTCACTCAGGTTATTAAGGTCCGAAAATATACTGACTTTAGAGAACTTAGAAACACCTGTGATAAATACCATTTTTAGATACTGGTCGGCATCTTTGAGGATAGAGTAAAACGATTTTAGTATATCACGGTTTTCAATGGCTTTGGCCATACCAGCATCGTTTGTTCCCAAATAGTCAATAATTGGTTTGTCGTATTCATCTATTAGTATGACAACTTTTCCGTATTGAGTGGCCAGTTTGATGATTAACTCATTAAACTGGCCTGCATTAAAGTCAGCTTGTAGCTCAATATTATATTTTTGGGCAGTTTGGTCTAAACTTCGGCTGATTGCTTCATACAAACCTAAATCTTTGTGGCCAATGTTGCTAAACGAGATTTTGATGACTGGGTTGGTTTGTGTCCAGTCCCATTTATCGGCAATATATAACCCCTCAAACAACTCTTTACGACCCCGAAAAAGATATTCTAAGGTACTCACAAGCAGCGACTTACCAAAACGGCGAGGTCGTGAAAGAAAATAATACCCACCTCGTTCGGCCATTTGCCAAACGTAGGTAGTCTTATCGACATAAACATAGTTTTGCGAACGCAGTTTATCAAAATCTTGTATTCCGACAGGATAATATTTGGGCATAATACTGGGCGATTGTTAAAGACAAAGTTACTGGTTTTAATCTGAAAAATAAAAACTGCGTTATCGCTGAATTGTGTGCTTTTGTCGGCACTTCGCCAAAGAAGTATTATATTTGTAGGCAAAATAGCACCGATAAAACAATGTCTTGATTTTCAGTATTTTACATTTACAATTAAAAATGAGTTTTTCTAAAATTTGGCTTTCGTCCCCACATTTGGGTGGCACAGAACAAAAATACGTGCAACACGCGTTTGACAGTAACTGGATTGCGCCATTAGGTCCTAATGTGGACGGCTTAGAGCAAGATTTGTGCCGTTATGTGGGCGTGGGCCATGCGGCTGCGTTGTCGTCGGGTACGGCGGCTTTGCATTTGTCGCTCGTTATGCTCGGTGTGGTCGCTGGCGATGTCGTATTGTGTCAGTCGTTTACGTTTTCGGCAAGTGCCAACCCGATTGCTTATCAGGGGGCTATCCCTGTTTTTATTGACAGCGAAACCGACACTTGGAATATGTGTCCCGATGCCCTCGAAACGGCCATAAAAGACCAAACGGCCAAAGGCAAAAAACCCAAAGCCGTTATTGTTGTGCATCTTTACGGTATGCCCGCCAAGATGACCGAAATTGTTGAAATCTGTAATCGTTATGGCGTTCCAGTTGTAGAAGATGCCGCCGAAGCCTTGGGCGCTACTTACAATGGGCAGCGAATGGGTAGTTTTGGAAAGTTGGGCGTGTTGTCGTTCAATGGCAACAAAATCATTACCACTTCGGGCGGGGGCGCACTTATTTCAGACGATGAAAGTTTAATTAAACAATCTCGATTTTTGGCTACCCAAG
>JAYVJH010000719.1:0-3947 GCA_043769455.1 Runella sp.
TGCTCCGTACTCCATGCGACGGTCGCCGTCTTCAAATTTTAGGGTTTCTGAGCTTGTTTGCCCGGCAAGAGTTAGGCTTGATGTGCCACTAAGTAAGTACGACCCAAAACCTCCGCCAGTTACAAAAAAACGAAACGAATCGCTGCCTAACGATAATTTGAGAAGGACTGGCACAGTGATAGTATTGAAAGTTCCCTGTGCGGAGTTGATTGTATCTGTATATTTGACACCAATCTGAGAAAACAATATTTCGGGCTGTACAGATAGCATCTTGCCACCAAAGTTCATCACCAAGCCCCCATGATAGCCGATTTCACTCGTTGTACCCGCTTCTTGAAAAGAATTGGCTTTGGCTATCGTCATCAAATTGACACCACCCCGTAGCCCAACATGAAACTTTGAGTCATCGCCGTTGCTACTCTTTGATGATGCTTTGCGTGGTTCTTTTTGTGGTTTTGACTTAGGGCTATCGGCTACTCTCGACCCTGCCGACCCTGCACTTGGCCGTACATAAGGCTTGTCGGCGGCTTTGGGTTTGGCTGGCGTTGTAGGTTTGGTGGCACTACCATTTAGTTTGTCATATTGAGCCTGCATATCTTCTTGCTCGGTCGCTGGGGCTGGCTTGGCTGGGGTAGTTGTAGCAGGTTTTGTTGTAGGTGGAGAATATGGTTTTGTGGTTGATGTCGAAGCTGGCTTGGAGGCTGGTTTGGTTACTGGTTTTTTGGTTTGGCCAAAAGCTACGCTCATAAACATCACAAAAAACAATGTGAATAGGGTATTGGTTATCTTTTTCATAATTGTTGATAAATTTAAAGAAATTTGATAGTTACTTTGTCTGACAATGTTAGCAAATAAACCACAAATCAATGTCAGTTTTTTAGTAAACGGTACTACCGATTGATTATTTGGCTATATTGTTGTTGTTGGCTTAATTATTGTTTTGTAAACTAATTATGAATTTTCTATTTCCTGCTTTTTTGTGGAGTCTGTTGGCCGTTGCCATTCCGATTGCTATTCATCTATTTAATTTTCGGCGTACTCGTCGAATTTACTTCTCGAATGTTGCCTTGCTCAAAAACGTAGAGCAAGAAACAAGCTCGTTTAGGCGGCTCAAACAGTGGCTCATTTTGGCGGCACGAGTGCTGGCGGTGGCAGCACTGGTTTTGGCTTTTGCTCAACCCTATTTGCCCAGCAAAGACAAATCGGGTATTGACCGCTCGGGGGTTACAAGTATTTATTTAGACAATTCGTTTTCGATGCAAAACGAAGACAATAACCAACGCTATTTGGACATTGCCACCCAAAAACTTGATCAATTACTCGGCCTTTTTAAGAATGCAACCGATATCCAACTCATCACCAACGACTTTGCAAGCCAAGAGCAGTTGCTGAGTGCCTCTACCAAAATCAAAGACCGCCTCACAACCATCAAACTGGCGCATACGTCTCGTAGTTTAGATAATGTGTTTAGGCGACAACAAAATTTATTGTCTCGGTATTCGAGCGGAAAGAACCAGTTATTTTGGTTTTCAGATTTTCAAAAAAGTACCGTTGGCGACCTATCTAAACTCAAAATAGACAGCAGTAATCAGCTTTTTATTATACCTATTCAAGCCAAAATCACCCAAAACGTTTTTGTAGATTCTGTTTGGCTCAATACCCCTTTTATCAGAGAATTTCAGAATAATATCATTTTTGTAAAAGTCAGCAACTCTGGTACAAATGATATTAAAAATCTGGTTGTCAAGCTATTTATCGACAATACCCAAGTTTCGACTGCCCCCGTGAGTCTTTCGGCCAATGGCTCGGCTATGGTTTCTTTCAACTTTAATATTAGGGGCAAGGGCTACAAACAAGGACGTGTTACTTTCGACGATTTTCCTGTAACGTTTGACAACGACTATTTTTTTGTACTCAACGCCTCGCCTACCATCAGGGTATCGCATTTTTATGGTCAGCAAGCCCCACAGCAATATATCCAGAATGTGTTTGACAATGATAGTCTTTTTGCGTTGCAGAGCCGCAATGTCAATAATGCCGACTTAGGGATTTTGAAAGCAACTGACTTGGTTATATTAGAAGGAATTGATAAAATTGAGGGTGCGCTACGGTCGGAAGTTGATGGTTTTGTCAAAAAAGGTGGTACTTTACTCCTCATTCCATCAGCTTCGCCCGATGTGGCCTCGTACAGTGGTTTTTTGTCTGGTTTAGCAATAAATGGCCTTACTTCAAGAGCAAATCAACCGCCCAATGTTGTGCCATTGTCTAATCCTGACAGAAATAGTACTTTTTTTGCAGATGTTTTTGAGCAATCTGTCCAAAGTGAAAACGTTGAGATGCCCAACGTGTCGCCAGTTTGGCAATGGCAAGCCAACGGTAGCCGTATTTTGTCGGCTCGTAGTGGCGACGTGTTTTTGAGCCAGTCGGCTGCTCAAAAAGGTAAGATTTTTGTCTTGGCCAATCCGCTACAAGATGTATATGGCAACTTTGGCCAAAATGCATTATTTGTGCCAACCATGTACAAAATAGCAGCCCTAAGTGCCAAACAAGAACGAGCGGCTTATTCGTTTGCCGAAAACGCCATTACACTCACCGTCAAAAATGCCCCTACAAATACGACTTTTAAACTCAAAAAAGGTAAACTCGAAATTATACCCATACAACGATTGAATGGTGAACAACTGACGTTGGAACTCCCCAAAAACAACCAACTCAATGCCGACCAAGAGATAGAAGCGGGTTATTATGCACTCCAAACCAACGGCCAGACTCAACAATTATTGGCCATCAATCAAGACAATCGAGAATCTAAACTTGATTTTTATACGCCTACCGAACTGCGACAAGCCTTTGGCAGTCAGCCCAATATTCAAGTTTTTGACAACGTTGCCGATGGTGATTTTGTAAAGTCTTTTGAAAAAGAAAATGTAGGATTGAGTCTCTGGAAGTATTTTTTGTATGCCGCATTGGCATTTTTACTGATTGAGATTTTGATTATTAGGTTTGTGAAGTAGGTTTTTTATCTAATCTAATTTTTTCTAAATTTGTACTAAAACTTAATTTTCGTTCTAAAATGCAGATAATCAACATTAAAGCCCGTACTGACAATTCGTCTCAGATAAATGCTATCAAAGCTGTATTTAAGGCTCTGAAAATAAAATATAGCATTTCTAAACTTGAAGATAAGCCCTATAATCCTGAATTTGTGGCTATGATAAAACAAGGTGAAAAAGATTTAAAAGACGGGAAAGGTATAGCTACGTCAATGGAAGACTTAGAAAAGCTATGCAAATAATATACACTCCCGAAGCAAAAACTCACTTAGATTTTTGGATAAAAACAGGCAACAAGCCAATTCTAAAAAAATACTGGAATTGACCAAATCAATTGACAAAAGCCCTTTTGAAGGACTTGGTAAGCCAGAGGCCCTTAAACACGAGCTTAGTGGATATTGGTCTCGAAGAATAACGCAAGAACATCGCTACGTTTATTCAGTGGCCGATGGAGTGATCATCATTCGGTCTCTCAAAGGTCATTATTGATTCAATTTTCAACAAAAAGCATCTTCAAAGTGCTTGATTCTAATTGAATCTTTGCCAACGACAACCGACACAATGTCGAATCTGACATCAAAATGCCAGTTGGTATCAAAAATATAATGTTCGGCGGCTTTCATAATGAGCCGTGTTTTGGCATAATCTACAAATTCTTCGGGCATTCCGTAGCTGGTATTGGTGCGGGTTTTGACTTCTACAAAAATCAGCAGTTTACCTTTTTTGGCAATCATATCAATTTCGGCATGTTTAAATCGGTAGTTACAAGCCACGACTTCATAACCTTTTTCGGTCAAATAATCGGCAGCTTTGTCTTCACCGAGTTTGCCTGTTTCTAAATGTTCGGCCATTGGGTTTTGGTTTTTATAATAACAACTGCGCCAATAAATAGTC
>JAYVJH010000720.1:0-2196 GCA_043769455.1 Runella sp.
ACTTGACAATCATGTGGGAGCTATAAAATTCTATTTATGCTACCATAACTTGAATCATTCCATGGGACTCTTAGCACCATAAAAATAGCACTACCAGAATTTACAAGGAGAAATAAAAGATTTGTACGGACATCAATTCGTTTGCTTAAATCCTAGCCACCCTAACAACGAAACCCCCAAACAAATAAGAGACTGGTTAGATTTAATTTATCAATCAATTCATAGTCCAGAAAGACCCGTTTTGAATATGGAAAACGAAGGAATAAAAAAAGCTATGGAGTTGATAAGTTTTGAAAATTTGACACCCGAGGAAAGAACGAAAGCGAAAAACAAGGAGGCTACCGAAATCGTTTTGGCCAAAACAGAGCAATATGCCAAACAAGAGAAAGCCATTGAAAATGCTAAAAATGGTATTTCAAAAGGCTATAACAATCAAATTATTGCAGACATAGCGGCGCTGCCTATTGAACAAATAGAACAACTGCGTAGCGAAATAAGAAACAATTAAGTGGTCGTATAGTTTGGGCTTATTCGTCATAAAGCAAATACGTTTTTCGTAGTTTTTTGAAGGCTTCCAAATCGGCCTGCCAAGTTTTACAGATTTCTTTTTCAGATTTGCCCGCTACTATCATTTTTCTGATGCGGTCTGTACCTGCAAGTTTATCAAAAAATGAGGGACTGGTAAAAAATTTTGATGTATCGGCAGATTTTTTATAGAAATCTATCAGGTATTTTAGTGTAAAACCCTGTTTTTCAGCATTTTGTTTTGTCAAATCAAGTCCATAGCACAGTTTGCCTTCGTTAGGTGGGTTCATGGCCCCTGGCTTATCGACTGGTGTAAATTTATAAGTACCAAATTTAGCATTTTGCCCACCAATTACCTGAAACTGTGTATTTGTGCCTCGTCCCACGCTAATTTCGGTAGGTTCAAAGAGGCAAATTGATGGGTACAGTAAAATAGACTGACGGTTGGGCAAATTGGGCGATGGCGCAACGGGCAGGTCGTATTTGGTTTGGTGTGTATAGCCTTCGCAAGTAATGATTTTGAGGTTGCACAAAAAATTATCAGTCAGCCAACCTTCGCCGTTTATCATATTAGCCAGTTCACCAGTCGTTAGGCCATGAAGCACAGGCACGGGGTTCATACCCACAAACGAGGCAAACTTACGGTCGAGTACTGGACCCGACACTTGGTGTCCGTTGGGGTTGGGGCGATCGAGAACGATACACGAAATGCGGTTTTCGGCACAAGCCAGCATCACATAATGCATTGTGCTGGGGTAGGTATAGTAGCGCACGCCTACATCTTGAATGTCATAAATCACTACGTCCACATCTTTGAGTTGCTCGGCGGTGGGTTTTTTGTTTTTTCCATAAAGCGACGCTATCGGTAGTTTGGTTTTGGTATCTATGCCATTGGCTATGGTTTCGCCTGCGCTGGCATCGCCTCTAAAACCATGCTCTGGGGCAAAAATAACCTTGATATTGATACCCAAACTCAACAGACTATCGGCCAGATTGGTACGATTTGAAAAGATACTGGTATGGTTAATGACCAAAGCTACGGTTTTGCCTTTGATAAAGGGCAAATATTTGTCAGTGCGCTCACAGCCCAATTTGAGAGTTTGGGCTGAGGTTTGAAATGTTATTAGTAAAACAAAAAAAAACAGCGTTGATAGCCTCATCTTGGTTGGTGTTTTTGGTGTATTTCCCCAATTACAAAGTTAAGGTTTTTTGTTTTAAAGAAAAACAGTACCATTACATCAAACACGGTTTTCTTATAAAACTTACGTTGTTTAGCCCATCGGATTAAAAGCTAAAAACCATCTACGAACACCATGCAACTCTTTCCCATCACAAGAAAACCACTTTTTGAACGCCGTATTTGATTCAATACCAAAAAATAAAAAAAGCAAATTAGAAAAAATTTCAATATCCGTTTTTTTAAATTAAAGGCTATTGCGCTCTGGAAACTGCTGGGCTAAACTCTATATTTAAATCCCCGCAAAGTTGGGCATGATTATTCGTCAAAGCCCTATGAATACTATATAAATTGCCGTCTCTACATCGCAATAAAACAAACAAAACCCTTAGAATAACGGTAGTGCTATTTTTATGGTGCTAAGAGTCCCATGGAATGATTCAAGTTATGGTAGCATAAATAGAATTTTATAGCTCCCACATGATTGTCAAGTT
>JAYVJH010000721.1:0-2491 GCA_043769455.1 Runella sp.
GAAGTCTACGCTCAACGCCAAGACTTCCATAGAACAGGATAAATTTTTTATATAAATCAATGAATAACCATCTTTTTTGTTTTAAAATCTTGATATTGCCTCAAAACATATTTTGAGGCGTTGCAGATTATGTTTTGGGGCGTTTGAGGCAAATTGAGCCGTTAGTTTTGTGGTATCAATTTATCTCAAAGGTTTTTCGGTTGTCCTTAAACCGACACAAAACAAATGAAAATACAAATCAACAGTCTATTGTTCGGCACATCGCTTGGCACAGACAAACTTACTAACTTCGTTTATTTATTGTTCCGCCTACATGTGGGTATTTCTATTGCTTTTGGCGCAGGGTTGTCCAAAGTATTTCATAAAATCAATGCCAAAGGCTCAGAAGATTGGTCAAACTTAGCCTTTGGCATACCCGATTGGTTTGTTAAGCAGGTTGGCGAAATAGGTTTTACTTTTATCAGTCCATCTTTTTGGGCGCATCTGGCTGTGTATGGAGAGTTTTTGGGGGGATTGTTTATTGCACTTGGCTTCCTAACTCGACTGTCAGCAATTCAGTTGGCATTTCAGTTTTTTGTTATTGCCTTTGTATGGTACGACGAGCCACTGTTCATTAGAGGTATGTACTACCAACAACTTTTCTTTTGGGCGTTTGCACTCATTGCCACATTGGGCGGCGGTTTGTTTTCGATTGACAAACTCATTACTCTAAAAAGTATAAAGTTAATGCTCAAACCTACGCTGGTGGTTGGTTTTTTGTTTTTGGGAATCAACATTTCGCAAGCCCAAACTATCGATGATAATCAAGTAAGTTTTAAAATTAAAAATGCGTCTATTTTACCCAAAAAATTGACGATAGTAACTTATGAACCAGGCCAAAAAGGTAATGGTACACAGGGCTTTTTTCTAATGCCAACTGCCACCAAGACGTTTAAATTTAAAGTAGGCACAAAAATTTATCTCGCTACTCAAAAACAGGTAAGAATAGTAATGGGCGGCAAGAGAATTGATGACGATAAGCCATTTTTGATTGTCAAGAAAGAAGATGAAGGCAAGGTTTTTAAATTTTAAGACCATGAAAAAACTACTCACGTCCGCAATAATTATCTCATTATCAACTATTAACCTATTTGCACAAGATGTTTGGCCAGACCGTACAAGGATTCTTCCCCAAAAACTACGCCGAATCCCCGTAGGGCTTTCGATGTGGCACAACCAGCCATTTATTGTTCCCAAAAAAATAGACAGCACCTATTTCTGGAAACATACCACCACAATTAGAGCCGAAGTTGGCGACTTAGAGTTTATCGAAGCGGGTAGTTTTATTTGGTACGATACAACAGGTTGGCAGCAAAATATGGTACTGAACAACCAAGATTTGGCCGAAGATTTTGGTTGTAAAGATGGTAAATTTCCAAAAGGAAAAGCCTTTGTGTTCAAGAAAAACTGGAGGCGAGGCGACCAGCCTTACAGTGGCGATGCGCTCTGGTATGTATTGGCCAAAGACAAAGCAGGAACGCTCTATAAAGGCTACGCATTAGTCGAAACCGAAGATTTGTAAAGTAATTGTTGTGGATAAAAACTGTGAGGCAATACGCGTTGGTATGTATTGGCCGAAAACAACGAAGGTAATGTTTACAATGAGTAAAATCAAGGGTATCGGCCTGACTCACCCAAAATATTCCTGATTATCAGCAAATCAGGTTGATTAAATTGTAATATCTTAATACTCGCCTGTCCAACTTGAGTTTTAGCCACTATTTCGCCATTATAGGTTTCAAAATGCTCATTCCAGTTATCTGTTCTTGGATTAAAGAGTAAAACAACGTTTTTTAAATCGTCTAAAAGTGTGGCAAAATCAGAACCTTTGTGCTGATTACAATGGGGGCAAGCGTACGCCAAGTTATCAAGCTGGTTGCTACCACCATGTTTGACAGCAATAATGCGGTCAATTTCAAATGATAGAAATAAATCGTCAGAGTGAATTTGGCAATATTCACAACGAAAATTAGCTCGTTGTGCCACAGACGCTCTAACTCTCTCAGAAATACTGCGCCTCATCTAATGATTAACTGATTGGCTCGGGCTTTGGCAAGGCCAATGAATAAATCAAGCCCTAAAAAACGTTCTAATTCTGCAGATTCTTCTATCGAAATGGTATCGTTTTTTTTGAGATGAACTAAATACTCGACCCTATCAGACATTGATTTTGGTGCTTTGAGGGTAGCTATTTTTTCGGGACCCATCTGTGCAACGACAGTCGCTACATCTCCAAATGCTTCTGTTATGCTCATTTTTTGTTTTTTTTAACTATTATTGCTTGTTTCCTTAGCAAAGATAAGTAAGTTTTAACTTTATTGAAATTGAATTAACTATTTTTACTCAACCTATGACATTTTATTTTGGTCCTTACAGCTCACTGCTACTTATTTTCTTTGTTCATCTACTGGTTTTTTCAGGATTAGTTCTCCGAAAATCAATACTAAACGAC
>JAYVJH010000722.1:0-5922 GCA_043769455.1 Runella sp.
GGCGGCAAGCCCTGTGTACGAGGGCTGCGGATTCGTGTTGCTGATGTTTTAGATTTATTGGCAAATGGTATTTCAGCATCTCAAATTGTAACAGACGAACTGCCTGACTTACAGTTAGAAGATATTTATGCTTGTCTTGCGTTTGCTTCACGTAAAGTAAATCATACAGATTTTTAATATCTATGAAACTTTGGATTGATGCTCAGTTGAATCCTAATTTGGCACGATGGATTACCGAAAGTTTGAAGATAGAGGCATACTCACTCAAATATTTGAATTTGAACGACGCTTCGGACAAAGTTATTTTTATGAAAGCCAAAGAAGCCAATGCTGTTGTGGTAACCAAAGACGATGATTTTGTGAAGTTACTTTATACATTGGGGCCGCCGCCAAAAATAATCTGGATAAAATGCGGTAATACATCTAATAAAGAAGTTAAAAAAACACTAAACGACCAACTACTAAGAGTTACTAATCAGTTAGAAAACAGCAATTTAGTTTAAATAATTTAATCAGGAATAAATTTTTAATGGAAAAAATACACGCTACAACCGTCGTCGGAATCGTTCATAATGGTCAGGTATCGCTTGGGGCCGACGGGCAGGCTACAATGGGCAATACCGTTGCCAAAAGTAATGTCAAAAAAGTACGCTCACTTATGGGCGGTAAGGTACTAACAGGTTTTGCAGGCTCAACTGCCGATGCCTTTACGCTCTTGGAGCGATTTGAAGAAAAACTAAATGCCTACGGCGGCAACCTCAAAAGGGCTGCCATCGAGCTTGCCAAAGACTGGCGCACCGACCGCTATTTACGCAAGCTCGAAGCCATGCTCATAGTGGCCTGTAAAGACGAGCTTTTGGTGATTTCGGGAACAGGCGATGTACTCGAGCCCGACAACCAAGTGGCGGCTATTGGCTCTGGCTCAATGTACGCACAGGCTGCTGCCCTTGCCCTCAAAAAACACGCCACACACCTCACCGCCGAAGAAATGGTACGTGAAAGCCTGCACATTGCGGCTGACATTTGTATTTATACCAACCATAATTTAGTAGTTGAGAAAATTGATGCGTAAATTTGTGGTATGAACGAACAAATACTAATCTTAGATTTTGGCTCACAATATACCCAACTCATTGCCCGTAGAGTGCGAGAGTTAAATGTCTATTGTGAAATCCACCCTTACAATAAAATACCGACCATTACGCCCAACATCAAAGGACTGATATTGTCGGGTAGCCCTTGCTCGGTACGAGATACCGAATCGCCACAAGTAGATTTAGAGCCATTTAGAGGCAAAATGCCCATTTTGGGTATTTGTTATGGAGCGCAAATGCTGGCGCAGATGAACGGCGGCGAAGTGCGAGCCTCTAAACTTCGTGAATATGGACGAGCCGAATTAAGAATTAAAAAAGACCAATACCCAACGACTAACGACTCTCGACTAACGACTATTTTCAAAGACTTGTCCGACCAAAGTCAAGTTTGGATGTCTCATGCCGATACGATTGTGTCGTTACCCAATAATTTTAAAATCATAGGCTCGACTGAAAGTGTTGAAATGGCGGCCTTCAAGATTGACGACGAAGAAACGTATGGTATTCAGTTTCACCCCGAAGTAACTCACTCGACCGAAGGCAAAACTATTCTAAAAAACTTTGTAAACGACATCTGTGGCTGCTCGTCGAGCTGGACATCAGAGTCGTTTGTCGATACGTCTATTGCCGACCTCAAAGCCAAACTCGGCAACGATAAAGTAGTAATGGCACTGTCGGGAGGGGTAGATTCGACTGTGGCCGCTACATTAGTACATCGGGCTATTGGGCAAAATCTTTTTTGTATTTTTGTCGATAATGGCTTACTTCGCAAAGACGAGTTTGAGAGCGTGCTACATTCATACCGAAACATGGGGCTGAACATCAAAGGCGTAAATGCGACCAACCAGTTTTATACAGCCCTCAAAGACCTGACCGACCCCGAAGCCAAACGCAAAGCCATTGGCAAGGCGTTTATTGATGTTTTCGATCAAGAATCACACTTATTAGAAGATATTAAATGGTTGGGACAAGGCACGATTTACCCTGACATCATCGAATCGGTATCGGTCAAAGGGCCATCGGCTACCATCAAGTCGCACCATAACGTAGGTGGTTTGCCCGATTTTATGAAACTCAAAATCGTAGAGCCGCTCAATACACTTTTTAAAGACGAAGTACGAGCCGTTGGCCGTGCGTTGGGTATCGACAATTCAATATTACAACGCCACCCCTTTCCTGGGCCAGGGTTAGCTATTAGAATTTTGGGCGATATTACTGCCGAGAAAGTGGCCATTTTACAAGAGGTCGATGCTATATTTATCAATGGCCTCAAAAATAGTGGCTTGTATAACGAAGTCTGGCAGGCAGGGGCCATGCTGCTGCCTGTGCAGAGTGTGGGTGTCATGGGCGACGAGCGTACTTATGAGCGGGTAGTAGCCCTTCGTGCCGTAACCTCAGTAGATGGTATGACGGCAGACTGGGCGCATTTGCCGTACAGTTTCTTGGCCAATACATCCAACGAAATCATTAATAAGGTAAAAGGTGTCAATCGGGTTGTTTATGATATTTCATCAAAACCACCAGCCACAATAGAGTGGGAATAAATGTAGTGATTGGTCATTGGTTATTAGCAAAATAACTGATAACTGATAACTGATAACTGATAACTGATAACTGACTGTGCTTAGTTTTTTTAAAGTAAATGCAAATTATCATTGGATTAGCCTCGTAGTTTTACTGGGCTTGATGCGCTTACCGTTTGTGTTTTATCCACTTCCCTTGCTCATACCTGAGTTACAGTGGATGTTGATAGGCGAAAAAATGGGACAAGGATTTATGCTTTATCGAGATATTTGGGACAGTATAAGTCCACTGTCTGCCATTGTTTATTGGCTCATTGACTCTTTTTTTGGGCGGTCGCAGTTGGCCTATCAAATCATTGCCGCCATTCTGACCATTTTTCAAGCATTGTATTTCAATTATTTAGGACAAGAACGGCAGTTTTTTAGTGAACGCAACTACGTGCCAGCTTTTTTGTATTTACTTTTCGTTAATATATCTTTCGATTTTAGCACACTTTCGCCAGCTCTTATTTCTACTACATTTATATTGCTTGCTCTGGGCGGGCTCACCAAACAGATGCAGCGTGAGGGAGTAACCGAAGACGTATTTGAGATTGGTTTTTATTTGAGTATGGCCACACTTTTTTATATTCCCTCCGTTGTTTTTTTGGTCTGGATAGTCTTAGCACTACTTGTTTATACGGGTGCAACTATTCGACTACACGCATTGGCTATTTTTGGGTTCTTGTTTCCAATTGCACTTACTTTAATATTTTTCTTTTTTCAAAATGCCTCAGCTTCACTCAATCGAAACCTTCTGTTTTCTATTTTTCAGACTCGCCAATACAATCTAAACTCATTCCAAGCGGTTATCATAGTCTTTTTTTTACCTATTTTAATTGGTATTTTGGGTTTTTTTAGAACAGTTTCGTTTGGACGATTTACCAATTATCAAAGTCGAATTCAGCAAATCATGATGTTGTGGTTTATAATTGGTATGCTTACTGTCGTCTTGATGCCATACATTGCACCCATGCAGTTTATTGTACTTGTGCCGCCGATCGTGTTTTTTGCCAACAATTTTTTTCTACTCTCAAAACGACGTGTTTGGCTATCTGAGTTACTTATACTTGGTATATTTTTTGGTATTTTGGGGCTTCAATATAATGCCATAACAAATCCAACATCGGGCTGGGCAGCAGCACGATTGGATAATCTGCGGACTCAAACCAAGCAATTACCGATCGAAATTAAAAATCAAAGAATATTAGTTATCGGAAACGATGAAGGCGAATACCGAGACAACTTTTCAGCAACACCTTATCTTAACTGGGACTTAGCGCAGTATGATTTAGAAAATCCTGAAAACTACCAAAGTGTCATCAGTATTTATGATAACTTCACCGCAGACCCACCCAAATATGTCATTGACAAAACCAATACAATGACCAAAATTTTTAAACATATCCCCAAACTCACCAATCGCTATCGGCCTACACAGACAAAGGGAATCTATGTGCTAAAATAAATTATAGATTTGGTATTTATGATTCATTTAAGTACTTTGCATTTATAATTTAGAAGTATTACCAAAAACTTGCTAACAATGAATACTATTTTGGAAATAGAAAAACAAACGGGCTGCCAACCGCAACGTTTTGGGTTTGACGATGACGAGTTTTTTGATTTTTGTCAGCAAAACGATGGCCTTAGTTTTGAACGTGATGTACAAGGAAATATTTTAGTGATGCCAAATACAGGAGGAAAAACAGGACAACTAAATTTTGAACTGATTATTGAGTTTGGAATTTGGAACAGGACAAACAATTTTGGGGTTTGTTTTGATTCATCGACTGCATTCAGATTACCATCTTCGGCGGTGCGCTCGCCCGATGTCGCCTTTGTGATCCACCAGCGTTGGGAGGCTCTGACAGCCAAAGAGCAGCGGCAGTTTCCTCCACTTTGCCCTGATTTTGTGTTAGAGCTTATGTCCGAAACCGACGACCTCAAAGATGCCCGCCGCAAAATACAAGACGAATGGATAGCCAACGGTTGCCTACTGGCGTGGCTCGTTTTTCCAGCACAAGAAACAGTATATATTTATCGCCAAAATGGTGAAATACAGATCGTTACAGGTTTTGATAAAATACTCTCAGGCGAAGATGTGCTTCTGGGTTTTGAATTGGATTTAGGTAAATTGAAAAAATAGTCGCCCAACAAGATCTAACTATACCGGAGTCTTTCGGCTACTTCGGCCATGCTGAGGTTGCTTTCGGGGTCTTGTTGTAGGGCTTCGAGTTCTTGTTGTACGATGCGTAGCACACGCGCTATGTAGCGTGCGTGCCAAAGCTGGCGTTCGATAACCTCTTCATTATTAGGCTCAAAAGCCTCAATTTCAGATGATTGTAGTATGTTTTTTTTGGCCAAAAGCCGCTCAATAGTATCGAGTCGCTCGTGCATTACGCCCAGTTCCATGGCCACAGCCATCGTAATGTTCATAACCCGTTCTACTTCGGGGTTTTCCAAAAAGTACGGACGCTTTCCTTTTGCTTTGTTTGATGATAGCAATATGTCGTTTAGCATAGTCGAATGATTGTGTGTTTGAATGGTAGAATGATTGAATAAAATAATGTATAAGTTTATAAAATACCCGACCATTCGATTATTCTATCATTCAAAATTGATTATTTCCAAGCCCCAAAAACGTTCCAAATTGGGCTACGTCCGTGGTCTTCGGCTTCGATGGCATCTGGGTTTTTTGGGTATTCCATGTCATTTTCGGCTTTTGCGCCAAACTGTAATAGATTTTCTTCCTTAAACCCTGCCGACGTTATCCATGTCTTTACGTCCACGTCGTGCATGGCTCCCCAAAAAGGCTCATTGTTATAAAGTGCGTCCCAGTCTCTGATATATTGCTCAAACATTGACATTTGCGGAGTATATTGTGGCTGCTCAATGTGCAGACTTAGGCCATTGGTCCGCAACATTCTGTAAATTTCGGTTATGATTTTTTCCATGGCTTTCCCAGAAGTTTCATGCAAAAACATCGTAGTCTGAATCCAGTCAAAAGACGCTGCCTCAAAGCCCGTTTGTGTAGCATCGGCTTGTATAAATGTTACATTTTTGATACCCAACGATACTGCCCGAGCATGGCCATAGCGCAACATCGGCACGCCTGTATCAATACCAATCACCTCAGCATCGGGAAACGCCAAGGCAAGTGGAAGGGTATTATGACCAAGGCCGCAACCTACGTCTAATATTCGTTTGGGTTTAAAGTCTGGGTAATTGGCTTTTAGCCAAGTAGTTATGGCTTTGCCTCCGCC
>JAYVJH010000723.1:0-2970 GCA_043769455.1 Runella sp.
TTGTCCAAACAATTTGAGCAGTCCAAAATACGAGTAGAAGAAGAAACGCCAGTCTTTAAAATTTTAGACCCCGCCAAAATACCTCTACAACGTAGCGAACCAAAACGAACAACTACTGTGATAGTTTTTGGTATATTGGGTGTGCTATTTTATTTGGGATTTGTGCTGGTTAAGCAAATGATATTCGGAAGTTTACAGAAAGCCATTCGGTAAGTTTTTTATCAATCAATTAATCGCATAAAGTATTTGGTAGTCCTATAAATGTAATGCTCATAATGCCGTTGCATGGTGTTTTCACCTGCAACACAACCTTACAAAGGTGGGACTACTAAGTATTTGTACTTAACTAATCAACGTTTCATTCAAGTAAATTCATCTAAATTATTGTAAATCAAATATTCTATGACAATTTGTGGCCTGTAACTGAACCGTAATAAAAGACACAAGTAACAAAATAAAAAAATATTTTTTACATGACTAACCATAACTTAAAAATGACAGCAACCAAACCACCTATTCCCAAACAGTTCGCCAATGTCAATAGCTTTGAGAAATGGGCCAACCGCCAAGAAAGCGGCTACGAGTTTGCCAACAAAAAAATAATTGAAAAAACGATGATAAAAAACTACGAGTTACTGATTATTTTTTGGCTTAATAAGATTTTTCGTCAGACCAAAGGGTTTAAGCAAGGAGGCGAACTCATATCAGAAGTGGGTGTAAAGCTACCAAAAGGTAATTTTCGTATTCCAGATTTGGCCTACTTTACAAGCCAACAGATAGAGTCAGCCGCTCATGGTCAGTACCCAATTCCAGCCCTTGCCATAGAGTTTTTGTCAGATTCAGAGAGTTTTGCAGACGTAGAAAACAAAATCAATGATTATTTTGAGTCGGGCGTTCAGGTGGTGTGGTATATCAATCCGCTCAATGAGAGTATTTACTGCTATCGTTCGGCCAAACAAATCGAATATCTGCATGGCGACGACCGCTGCTCGGCCAGCCCACTTATGCCCGATTTTGAGTTTACAGTCAAAGATATTTTCAAGAAAACAATAAACTAAAAAGCCATGACACAAGTAATTGCCGCACCTAAACAACGCAAAAACCTCGTTAATGTTGAGGAGTTTGAACGCTGGCTTTCTAAAAAGAAAACCGATTATAATTATGAGTTTATGGACGGTCAGATTATTAAAAAACAACCCATGAAACAAAACGAACTATCAATAGTACAATTTCTTACAAGACGCTTTACAGAAACAGGTTTCTATAAGGAGTATAGTGAGTTAGTGCCAGAAATAGACGTTTATATAGACGAATACCGCAAACGCATACCTGACTTGGCATATTTTACAGACCAGCAGATAAAAGACACTCGGAAAGGCATCAAAGCCATGCCAATTTTTATAATTGAACTACTGTCAGATTCAGAAGGTTTTAATGATGTTGAGGTCAAAATAAATGACTACTTTAATGCTGGGGTACAGGTCGTATGGTACATCAACCCCAAAACGCAGACCATACATAGCTATACCTCGCCCAAAACAGTAGTGATATGCTCTGGTGCAGACCTGTGTAGTGCCGCCCCCGCCTTACCAGATTTTACGTTTGAAGTCAGAGAGTTATTCGCATAAATATAACCAATAGCGAGTAGTGTTTAACGACTAATAGTACGACCATGAAAACCAAAACAGAGACACCAATCTTTTATCTTGACAATGCAAAAGGTATTCTGAGCCAGAAAGTCGAGAAAGAAGACGGCTATTATAGTAGCAAAAAATATGTACGAATGGCAGGACACACAGCCTATATGGCCGTATTGACGGCCTTAGACATACAAATGCCCATCAAGAAAAAAGGACGATTGAGCGTAGAAGACTACCGTAGTTTTTTGGCAAGCCACAACAAAAAACTACTATCGCAATTCAATAGTTTATACGATGCATTACATCTTTCGATGGCTTATGACGGTATTCAAGATGCAAAAATCATACAAATTGCGCTCAGTAGTGCCGAAGATTTTATTGGTAAAGTAACAAATAAATAAGTATTCCAACATTGATAATTGAATTTTTGTCAGACTGAGAAGGTTATGGCGATGTTGAAGATAAAATCAACGACTACTTTCAGGCGCAAGTTCAGGTGGTGTGGTACCTCAATCCCAAAAAACAGACAATTCATATCTATTTCTCGGCTACCGAAATGAAAATTTTATCTGGAAAGGACCTCTGCCTGGCAAGCCCTGTCATACCCGATTTCAGGTTTATGGTCAAAGACGTATTTGTAGCATGACCATAAACTTTACAGCCACTATTTGCTACTACACATTACCTGTTAAACCCCAAACACTAAAAAATACCGTTAGATAAATTTACTAACGGCATTACTTGGAAAAATCAGAAAATTTGTGGACTTTTGTGGGGTGAATTGATTGTTAATAGGTTGTTAGTTTAGAAATAGTAAATTTGAAAAGTATACCTAAAGATTGTAACTAACAAATTTTATCCCCTCCTGTAAGCCCTGACCAAGATAGTATCTATGCGGGTGAAACTCATATGGTATTTATAAAATTATATGATTCGGTTTTATCAACATAAGACATGGTTTGCTTACACTTCACTTCGACAAATTCGGCGATTTTTTGGTAAGACGCTGCTGAAATGCACTGACAAACCTCTATATGTGTTTTCAGAATTTTTTGATGAGGCCGCTGATAATGTACTGAAATGCAAAGTCCATTTTTTGCTGAAAACTTAGAGCAAAGACTAAGTGGTATTGGTGTGCCAAATTAATCTTGATATAACTCACAAAAAAACCATGGCTGCAAGGAATTTACCCCAGAAAAATAAATTGAGAGACTGTTGGGAATTTTAAAAAATGAATACGAAATGATAGACAGGCTCAAGTTAAGTACATGAGTCTTTATGGTGTAATATGAAAAATAGTGTAGTCATTATAATCAATAGTATCTTGCAA
>JAYVJH010000724.1:0-7368 GCA_043769455.1 Runella sp.
TTTGACTGCACTTTTTCGGCCTGATATTGTTCCCAAAGCTGGCGTTTTTCTTCGGCTTGGGCGGGGGTGAGGTTGGCAAACTCAAACAACATAGTTTTGATGTCGAAAGTGCTAAAATCATACTCAGAGGTCATAGTCAAGCACTCGGTTGGGCATACTGTCGTGCAGAGGCCGCAGTAGCAGCACTTGGCCATGTCAATATCAAATTTAGCGGCATAAAGCCTAATCGACGAGCCGTCAGAAGCCTTGCCAATTTCTTCGGACGAGCGAATTGGTTCAATTTCAATACAATCGACAGGGCAAATCTTGACACACTTATCACAGACAATACAGTCGTCCATTTCGTTGTGAAGTTGGTAGCGACCATTGTCAGGAACAGGCATGGTTTCGTGCGGATATTGCAGCGTTACCATGCCCGTTTGTTCCAAAAAGTAGTCATTTTTACGCACATCGTTGGCCTTACGCCGAGAGCGAGCCTGTCGTAAATGCCTAAATGTGAGTCGCATACCAGTTATTGTGCTACTGATGCCCTGTTGGATATTTTTAAAATAGGTATTCATGCTTTGAGTCTTACAATCCAGTCGTATAATCTCAATACGTCTTCTTTCTTGAACAGCTCTGTACCCTCGTTCATAGTTGCTGCCGAGCCACAGGCTACCCCCCATCGTACCATTTCAGAATACGATTTTTTTTGAACTAACGCCCACGTCATACCCGCTACCATACTGTCGCCTGCGCCTACGGTACTTTTTTTATGAATAGTAGGTGCAGGGACGTACTCACAAATATCAGCCGTAACGAGCAGTGCGCCCTTTGGCCCCAACGATACCACAACGACCTCACATTTACCTTTGCCAATGAGTGTTCGGGCAGCATCGTCCACGTCGTCCATTTCTAAGTTTTCGACCCCTACCAAAGCCGATAACTCGTCTATGCTGGGTTTGAGTAAATATACGCCCTCGTCGCAGGCGGCTTTGAGTGGCTCACCCGAAGTGTCCAAAATCAGGCGTGCGCCTACTTTTTTGGTAGCGGCGGCTACTTTTTCATAAAAACCGACCTCCATCAATGGTGGCAAACTACTGCTGGCTACCACGTAGTCAGGTTTATGTTTTGAAATAGTCGCCAAAAAGGCTTGTTTTTCAGATTCTGTCAGTGCAGCACCAGGTAAGCCAAACCGATATTGTGCGTTTGTCGAAGTATCGGTAACGATAAAATTTTCACGTGTCCATTGCTCGGTTTCTACTGCCTCAAAGTCAATTTGTTGTTTGGTCAATATGTCTTTTAGCATTTGCCCCGATGGTCCGCCAGCCGTTAGAATAGCCAGCGAACTACCCCCCAATTTATGAATGGCCTTAGACACATTTATGCCACCACCGCCAGCGTCGTAGCGTGGTGTGGCACAGCGCATTTTTTGCTCTGGTACGAGTTTGTCAATGGTCGTACTTTTATCAATCGCTGGGCTGACGGTGAGTGTAAGAATAGACATTGGTTAATCTACGATATAAGGATAATTTGGTTCAACGTAATTATTGGTATAAATTTCTGATGCATCTGGATAAGGCGACTCATCGGCGAACTTCACAGATTCTGCTACAATGCCTTTGATTTTTTCGTCGATTGCTTCCAAATCAGTTTCTGTTGCAAAGCCTTTATCAAGAATACTGTGGCGTACCATTTCTATTGGGTCTCGGCGTTTGTATTCTTCTACTTCTTCTTTGGTACGGTATTTTTGAGGGTCAGACATAGAGTGTCCACGAAATCTGTACGTTTTAAACTCCAAAAACGTTGGCCCGTCTCCTGCTCTGGCACGGTCGGCGGCACGGCCAACGGCCTCATGTATGGCTTCTACGTCCATACCGTCCACGGGTTCGGCTGGCATATCGTAGGCTTCGCCAATGGTATAAAGTTCACGCACGTTTGAGGTTCTGGCTACAGACGTACCCATGGCATAGCCATTGTTTTCGACTACAAAAATCACGGGCAGTTTCCAGTTCATGGCCATATTAAAAGCCTCATGCAAAGCACCTTGCCGAACAGCACCATCGCCAAAGTAACAAATACAGAGATGTCCCGTTTTTTTGTATTTTTCGGCAAAAGCAATACCTGCCCCCATCGGAATTTGCGCCCCAACAATGCCGTGGCCACCCATAAAGTTATGTTCTTTGTCAAATATGTGCATTGAGCCGCCCTTGCCTTTGGTTGTGCCTGTGGCTTTGCCAAAAAGTTCGGCCATGATGGCGTTGGGGCTGGTGCCAAGTGCCAACGGAAAGCCGTGGTCTCGGTAGGCAGTTATCCATTTGTCGTCTTTGGTGAGTGCGCTCACCGCCCCTGTCGAGCAAGCCTCTTGACCAATATAAAGGTGGCAAAAGCCCCTGATTTTTTGTTGGCCATAAAGCTGCCCTGCTTTTTCTTCAAACTTGCGTTGCAGCATCATAGACTCATACCAAGTGAGGTATTGGTCTTTTGAGTACTGGACTTTTTGGGGTGTAGGTTGTTTCTGTTTTGCCATTGTTATATGTGTTTCTACTTTGTTATTTGAATGTTAGTGTGGGCGATAGCGATGCTATTCTGATTTTTTCTAATGCGAGTTCATAATAATTTTTATCAATTTCACAGGCTGTTAAGTCAAATCCAGCATTTTCGCAGGCTACTGCGAGTGTCCCACTTCCCAAGTGCGTATCTAAAATTTTGTCACCTGTTTTGGCATATAATTTCAAAAGCCATTCGTATAGTTCAACAGGTTTTTGGGTTGGGTGGGTTTTATTTCTATTTTTACGGACACTAAATTGAAAAATTTTAGAGGGTTTGTCAAACGAAGTCCAAGCCATTTCGGCCATCGAAAAGTTATTTAACGCCGCTGGTTGAACTTTGTCCCATATCACAAAACCTTTATTGTATTCACTATGTTGCCACAAATGTCCGAAATAATTGCCACCCCAAATAATTTGATTCTTGGAAACTCTAAATAATTCTTTAAAAAATGACTCCTCTGGTTTTACGTCCCATTGGCTATATTCGGCCATGTTAAATTTATGATCTCCTCCTCTTTTTGTTTTGTTTAAGATTCCGTAAGGGGGATCTATAATAGCCAAATCAAAATGATTGTCTTCGTATCTTGCCATCAGAGTCATGTTGTCTTCATTTGTTATACTAATCATTCAGAAATAAATTGGTTACGGATTGCAAATTTTTGAAGTGTGAGATTAGATATTTTACTGCTAATGTCAGACCCTAAGTTGGAAACGATTATATCATCAAAATCTGCATAATCAATCTCACGAATGTCATTATCTATACAATTATACAAATATTCTGAGAAAGTACTCGACCTAATGATGACGATTGGGGTAGATTTTATGTCGTGTAAGACAGCAGGAACGTATCGAGGTGTAACGACTACTGTATAGTCGCCACCTATTTTTTGTCTGTGAACAGCCAAACGGCCAGAATTGAGGCTCGAAAGTTTGTTTTTGGTGGACTTGGCATCAACTGCAAACTTTTTCTTTTTGGTAATATAAAGACACTCAACATCTGTATTTCCTGCACCTCCAATAAGTTTGGCTTCAACGTTGTAAAACATATTGAAACCTTCTACCAATATATCTTCAAATAAATAGGCTTCTGCACCGTCATTGTTATTTGAATATTGCTCAATTAGTTTGGGTAAATTCAATAATTGTATCTTAAAATCATCTTCGTATTCGCCTATCTGTTGCAATAACACTTTGGGGTAAAAACTGTATATTTCCTTGACAACATCAATTTTCAATCGCTCGCTATCGTTCAGAGATAATGGTTTGGCATCAGAGGGACAGTCATTTAGTAACAATAAACACAGTTCTTGTAAATGGTCTGAAAGTGTAACTACATTTCTTGTAACTTTTCGCAAGGTGTTTGTTCCATGAACGAGTTTACAAATTATCTCGCCTGTTTTTTTCTCTAAAATACCAGCATTTTTCAATAATTCGCTCACATAATAATCCCATTCATAAACGGCGTTCACAAAAGTATGTTCATCGTTTTTTAGTACGCTCGCTATCTGGTCATCTGACCAAGTTCGCATTTTCAAGATTTCACTAACCAACTTTTCGTAGCTTTCTTGATTAACATTCTCAACAAAGACCAGCAAATAAGGGACTTCGTAGGCAAACAGTTTTTTGCCTATACGTGGGTCAGTCAATAATTTAAAGATAAGTCTGAATGGGTATAAATTGAATACGGCATCACTACCACCGTGTGGGTGTTCAAATTGAATACCCCAAAGCATCGTCAAGAAAATTTTGCTGATTTTTTCTTTATCGCCAATGTGCTTTAAGAACAAATTACCGAGCGGGCTAAACAGAAATCGGTCTTGACCATCAACTTTGCCCTTATAACCAAACATATAGTAGGCCAAAGTATTGATACGATGGTTGATGGCATCAAGGGGCAATTCGGGATTTCGTTCTTTGTAAAACTCTAATTCTTTTAGTTTTTTGAGTAGTTCTAATTTGTCGTTGTTTGAAATAGAAGCCTTTGAAAAGTATTTAAGATTGACGGCCACAGCAATTATCAAATCGAAACTGTTGGTATGCCTGTATAAAATCCATTTTTTTCGTTCGACTCTCAGTGTCATATTTTTAACTGTTAATGGGGGCAACTATTTTTTTTATCATCAAAGGTGGAATACACTCACCGATACACTTTCTAATCAGGTTCTCTGGGGTTTGAATAGGAATATTCCAGTTAGTAGGCAACGACGACAGTATCATTAACTCTAAGGGTGTCAATACCCTGGCATCAGAATAAGTGCCATTGTTGAGTAATCGACCAGGGTGTACGTTGAGTTGCGAACTAATAGCATCGTTTCGCATGGTGATAGTTGGTGCGGGTTCGTCCCATTTTATGCGTCTGTATGCGGTCAAATAGCTTTTTATTGCATCGCCATTGTTTTTGATAGGTCGGTATTTTTCATTCTCAAAAGCAGATTTGCCTGTGGGCGTATTTTGCATCCACAAAATATGTTTTTCGTCATGTTTTCGAGCAAAGTGCCACGCTAAATTAGATTTTTGACCAGCCTCTAAACTTGGTAAATGGCCAATGGCTTCCTTAACAGTAATCGCTTTTTCTTTGCTTGGCCAATGCCATTGCGAGCCTTTTTTAAACAATTTAATTATGGCACGATTTCTACGTTGAGCAACGCCATAGTTAGCGGTGTCTAAAATATCGGCCTCAATGGTATATTCATTTTTGAATAATTCAGAGAGAATGTCCAACAGTCCGCATAGCTTTCCGTTGTGAGGTAATTGAAGTTTTAAGAAGTTTGGCACATTTTCAATCAGTACATAGTTTGGCTTTTTGAGGCCGATGAACTCTATAATCTTAAAGACTAAAAAATTGCGCTCATCACCGCTCATTTCGTCAGAAAATCGATTTTTTCCCGCTACACTCAACCCTTGACATGGTGGAGAGGCAATCAAGAAATCAATTTTATTTCCAGACGTTTCTACAATTTTTTCAAAAATGTTTTTATTTGAAATATCACCCGTAATCATGTTAGTTTCGGGATAAATATCGGCATATAATTTAGCTCGTTCTGTCAATAATTCATTCGCCACAACAATATTCACCCCCGCTTCTCGAAGGTAAGTTTCGGCTATGCCTGCACTTGTAAATAATGAAACACTTTTTAGCATTTGAGTTTATTTCTACTTTGTTATTTGAATGTTAGTGTGGGTTCAACTGCTCCAATTTTGCAACCCAATCGCCAAAATGTTTACAGCTTTGTTTTAGTGTTGTTATACCATCGATTCCTGCCAATTCTGCACCAACCGTTACCTTATTACCTTTGTATTCTGGAATCAATTTAATAATTCGTTTTGAAGGTGCCGTTTCTCTACCGGTATTTATGAGTTCTGGGTTATTGTTATGTGCAGTTACTATTTTTTCTAATTCTTTAATTTCAGTTATTTTATCAAAATATTCTATCGCCAAATTTTGAGGATTGGCCAATAGTAGGGCTTCAAACTCGTGTAATTGTAAATAAGGGACGAATTTAGAAATATTCATATCGTCTGCCAACGATTTTTCTAAAAATTCAACTCGTTTGTATGGGTCAGTGTATTTCTGAGCAACTTCAAAATTAGGAAAATCACTGGGCAATGCATACAAATCGAACATTGTTGTAAAGAAAACGTCATCGTTTTTTGCTCTTCTTTTATCCAGTTTGTAATGTCATTTTTGGCTCGTTGATAGTCTAAAAGCCCACCTTGGTAATTTTTAAATCTATTTTTACTTGTCATCACACAGCGAGTATCAACAACGACACCGAAGTTTATTAGATAGTCGGCCAAGTAGTTTCTGGCAAAACTCATTTCGGTTTGTCCTTCGGTTGTTATATTGAGCCTTATGTACTTCACGGCTGGCCTCCGATTACGTTCTTTTCCCAAAGTTCGCCCAAACTATATTCATTGAGCCAATCACTCAACTCTTCGGCTGTTTTGCGTTTAAATTCTGTGTTGTTTGTAATTTTATTTCTTTCAACAACCACAATGTTTTCAACTTCAAACTCGTCCACCAATCGCTGCGACTGTGTAGCCATCACAACCTGGCAATGTTGGCTGGCGGCTTTTATCATTCCAGCCAAATACCCAAGAGCCGAGGGGTGCAAGCCCAATTCGGGTTCGTCCAATACTATTAGTTTTGGTAACAGCTCTTCTGGTTGCAAAAACAACGTAGCCAATGCCATAAACCGCAACGAGCCGTCCGAAATTTGATGTGGGCCAAATAAATAATCTCTGTTGCTTTTCTCTCGCCAATTCAACGTAATATACTTAGGGTTGATGGCATTGGGTTTCAAATCAAAATCACCAAATTGCGGCATCGCTTTTTGGACATACCTCACAATTTTATTGTAATGCTTTGTGCTGTTTGGGTTTTCTTTTAACCGATACAAAAATGCGGCTAAGTTGCTGGCATCACTACTAAGTTTTTGATTATTTTCAATATATCCATTATCTAACACAACAGACGTATCCCCAAAATGATATATTCCCCAATAAAAAATGGTGTTTATAAAGTCATGTATTTGAGATGGTAATAAGAAATTTTTTGACAGTGATAGAATGGTAGATTCTTTTGTCGTTTCAGTAGATTTGAAATTGTATAAGGGCAAATTTTCCTCAAATGATTCGTTTATAAACAAAAGATTTCCTGCAATATCAGAACTTAAAGAATATTCATAAATAGAGATTGTGCTGCCGTTCTGTAGTTCGATTTTGATATTTATAAATTGTTACTACTCAGGTTCTGAGTAAAATTAGTTAAATTGAATAAAAAGGTTTAAAATTGTCCATTGACAGATAAAGAATTGATATTGCAACTTCAAGC
>JAYVJH010000725.1:0-2470 GCA_043769455.1 Runella sp.
GCCCGAGTTTGAGGGTCAATGGTCTGAAACTCCTCTTCGATTCCGATTGTAAATGTGTGCATGGCATTATCAGTTATCACGGGGTCGCCCGTGCGGTTATCAATTATCAGTTCCGTTGTCTGTGTCTCACAGACCTTCTCCGTTGTCTGTGAGACACAGACAACGGAGAAGGTTTATTGTCGTTTGGCTTTGGTCAAATGCAAACTACACCATTTTTATTAAAATCCCTCTAAGTATTTAATTTACCCGCACCAAAAACACCCGATTGGTTTCTTTGAGACGAGTTTTGGGGTTTAAGAATGGCAGCGTGATGCCTGTTACATGAAATTTGTCAAACTCTCGTACTACTTCGTATCTGATTTTGTTTTCGGTCAAATTTTGCAAACCTCGCTCATCGGTATAAAGTCGGCAGTTGGGTTTATTTTTTAAATCTTGTGGCGTTTTGAGAGTGGGCGTGGTGCGATTAGTATAAAAATCAAGTGCATCGGCAAACAATACCGCACCCGCTTCATTATCGACAATATACAAATAAACGTTTTCTAATTGTTTACTGTCCTTTGTTTCATCGCTCAATATTTTACCCAACTGAGAACCCGTTTGGTAGGTCAGTAGGGTTGGGTAAACGTGGGCATTGAGAAATAAATTGGCACAAAGAGCCACAAAAAACGGTGCTAAAACCAACTGATTAAAACTCGGTGCAGAAGCCCTGACAAGCGAAAAAGTAATATATGCCATTGTGCCAAACAAAGGCAAAAACCACCACAAAGGCAGCGGAAAAGCCCAAGTGCAGAGTATTAAAATAGCCAAAGCCATGACAAATATTGTAACGACAAGGCCAGTTCTGGCCGACTTGATTAGTTTTAGATTTTGAGTGGTAATAATAAAATCTAAAAACTCGCCCGTGATAATAGCCGCCAACGGAAACACCACAAAAGTATAGTGCGGCAACTGATATTGCGCTGTTGAGAGTGCTACAAAGGGCAATACAAAACCACCCAGAGCGATGGCTTCTTGATTGGTTTTTAGTCTAAATTTTTGGTTGAATAATTGCTTAAACTTCCAGCCAATAGCCAATCCAAAAACTACGACCCATGGCAAGAAACTCCACAAAAAATTTTGAGCCTGAAACAACAGCCCAGGACTATTTGCCCAGTCGCTTTCGCCAGTGATGCGGCCAAAACTTTGTTTCCAAAAAAAGAAATAAAGCCCTTCGCTACCATATTGCCAATACAAACCAACACAATATGGCAGCAAAACCAAGCCAATTACGCCAATGCCAACAAGCCACTGCCAACGAAATATATTTTTCCATTCTTGTTTTAGTACCAAATCAACAAAAAAGCCCGCACCTACTACAATAACAGCAATAGGGCCTTTGGCAAGCATGGCCAGCCCAAGTGCAACAAAACCAAATATTAAGTTTTTCCAATTACTAAAACGCAGGTATTCAGCAATTTGCCATATAGATACCATCACACAGTTGGTGAGCAGTGTATCACAGCGCACATCATGATTCATCAAAAAAAACGCTTGACAACAACCCATCACCAATGCCGAAATATAAGCCGTTTGCTCAGAATAATACAACTTGACAAAACGATAAACCGCCCACAAGCCCAATAATGTAGAAAGAATCGGTACAAGTCGATAAGCAAAGTTACCTGCACCAAAAATCTTGAAAGCCAAAGCTGAGAGCCAAAACAAAAGCGGTGGTTTGTCTAAATAATAGTTTTCGGTGCGGTATTGTACTTGCAACCAATTGTTGTTATCGGCCATTTCTCGGCCAATGTTGGCGTATTGCGCCGCATCAATATCCATGGTATCAATACAGACGGCTCCAATACAATAAACAATGGCAAGAGCAATAAAAGGGATATACTTGGTCATACTATTACAAAATCAAACACTTTTTATTATCTATCAAAGACCGACAAAGCTAAGAAATTTTATGAAATGTAATCAGAAAATACGCCAAAATCAAATTTTAAGCCTGCCACCACTCAACGCTACGAATAGATATTGACAAAAAACATTTGAGCATATTCAAGTTGTTTGCAACATTAAAAAGAAGCAAATTATTTGTCAAAAATATTTAGCTACGTTTTTAAAGCAGCAGAGCCGCCCAACATTTGTAGAACCCAATGGCAAGAAATATTGCAAACGTATAATGGTTAGAGAACAAGGTTTTTTAACTGTAAAAGAGATACACCAACCATAAAACTTAAAAATATTGAAGATGATTAGTACTGTAATTTTAACAATAACTCTATTTGAAAGCCCCCCGCACTTTTAGCCTAAGGAAACTGGACATTAAGTAATTGAGCAAATTTAAACACGATTATAAATTTATCTAAGTTGTTATAAATCAATTATTGTTACTACTCAGGTTCTGAGTAAAATTAGTTAAATTGAATAAAAAGGTTTAAAATTGTCCATTGACAGATAAAGAATTGATATTGCAACTTCAAGC